>NZ_JAAFZF010000071.1:0-9732 GCF_010614825.1 Neobacillus sedimentimangrovi | reverse complement strand
ACGCTCCTCCATTTTTATCACCTGACAGCCTTTTAATCCTGGGATATTCATGATAGAATTCATAGTACACGCAACTCCATTCTTTTTGCTTGTTTCTGGACAATTCAAGTATAAAAGAATGACGGGGTTGCGTGTCTTTTTTTTTGACCAAAATTGTATGAAAACCCCAACATTTATTATAGAGCCTTATTGAAAACATATTCTAAACATGAAAAAACACCCATTACAAATGAACAGCCTCCATTGGTTAGATTAAATCTAACTAATGGAGGCTGTTTTTCTTAATCATTGTTTTTTCGTGTTTTTTTGATTAAAAAATAAATAGCTCCGAGTATAACTGCAGCGATAATGATAGGCATTACATACGGCTCGGCATATTCTTTAATATGAGACCAGTTGCTACCTAGCACTTTTCCTAAGTAAAGGAAAAGAATTGTCCAAGGAATAATCGCCGCAATAGTATAGATGGTAAATTTCCACGCTGACATTTTGGCAATGCCTGCTGGGATAGAAATGGCGTGTCTAACGACTGGAATAAACCTTGCGGAAAAAATAACGCCTGCCCCATATTTTTCAAACCAATGCTCGGCAATATCAATATGCTTCTTTTTAATTAGGACATATTTTCCGTATTTCTCTAAGAAAGGGCGCCCACCGTAATACCCTGCCCAATATAAGAAGAGCTGAGCTAGTGTTCCACCAACAGTACCAGCGATAACGGCTCCAACCCAGCCGATTTGTCCTTGAGAGATCATGAATCCCCCATATCCTAAAACGATTTCACTTGGAATGATCTCAATCATAAGTCCCAATGCGATTCCTAAATACCCCATTTGCATTAAAAATTCTAGTACAGTATAAATAAACTCTTTCATAATACACCTTCATTTATGTAAATATCTTAATCTATCTTATAATAGTTTGTTTTATAAAGAAATATATATAGCCTTTTTTCTAGAACATTTTTTAAGGAAATAAAGGCAGCAGCTTTGCTACCTTTAAGTCAAGAATTTATTGAGTTTTCTGATGAAAACATATATGAGCGATGATGATAACGAATGCTGTACACAAGTCCCATCGCAAACATATTTCCCATGAGCGAGCTACCTCCATAGCTGATGAACGGTAGAGGAATACCAGTAATCGGCAGTACTTGTATAGTCATGCCAATATTTTGAAACACATGGAATGTGATCATGCTGATGATGCCGGTACATACATACGTATTAAAATGATCGTTTGTATCCAATGAGATCTTAATCAAATGATAAATTAGTAAAAAGTATAGGCCGATGACTACACTGCCACCAATAAAGCCGTATTCCTCGCCAATTACACTAAAAATGAAATCGGTATGGGCTTCGGGAATATATACTTCACCGTTTTTAAAACCTTTCCCTGATATGAGCCCGGAACCAATTGCACTCAATGATTTCATTAAATGGTAGCTAGAGCCCGATGTATAGGTTACAGGGTCGATCCAAGAATATATTCGATAGAACTGATAGGTTTGGACATGAAGATACTTCTCAAGAATCTCCGGTTTTTTTAATACAAGATAAAAGATGACTGCAACGAGTGATGCACCTGCTCCGTAAAGACTAATAATAATTTTCCATGAAATTCCTGAAACGAGGATAAGCCCTGATAAAATGGAAATGATGACTAAGGCCGTCCCAAGATCTTCCCGGATGATCAATCCGAGCGGTACAGCGGTTACTAATCCTAACTTGAGTAATAAAAGAAAATCGGTTCTTAAAGTTTTTTCTATAAATTTTTCTTGATGGGATACGATTAACCGACTTAATGCTAATATCAAAAAGATTTTTACAAACTCCGATGGTTGAATCGTCCCTATGCCGGGAATGACAAACCAGTTTTTGGACCCATTTCTTTCTGGTGCGATACTTTCAGGTGCTAGAGCAAGGGTAACCAATAGGAAAATACCAAATCCATATAATATCCAGGCAAGTTTTTTATATTGATAGCTATCGATAAAAATAGAAACAGAAATAATTACAGCGCCGACAATGTACCAGAATATCTGCATGATGACAAAATTTTTGTCGCCGTATTGTCCAGTGGCTTGGGCACTGTAAATGGCTACACAACTAATTAGAAAAAAAAGAAATAATAAAAGCGTTAATGTCCAATCAAATCGATCCGTTTTTATATAGTTATTCATCGACCACACCCGATTTTTTACATTGAAGATATTTTTAGATTAGCAAATATTGGTTTACCCTACAAACTTTAAGGTAAATAATAACAGGCTCTACTTTACATAACGTTTGTTATCAACAAAAGGTTTCAACACTACATGAGATGGTTTATAAATAAGGTGGCAAGTCCAAAATAGGTCAATAATGAAAAAATATCATTTAAGGTTGTGATCAGCGGTCCTGAAGCAACGGCTGGGTCGATTTTTAAACGGTAGAGAATGATTGGAATGATCGTTCCAGCTAATGTACCAATTATCAATGTAAAAAACAGTGAACTGCCAACGACAAATCCTAAAATCAGACTCCCTTGCCAAATATAGGCGATAATGGAGATGAGAATGGCACACGTAAGACCAATCGAAATTCCAACGCCAAGTTCACGTGCGATTAATCGAAAGATGACTTTTTTATTAATATTATTATAGCTAAGCCCCCTAACTACCACCGCAAGTGATTGGGTTCCGGTATTCCCAGTCATTCCGGCTATCATCGGCATAAAAAACGTGAGAGCCACGACCTGCTCTAAAGTACTCTCAAAACTTGAAATAATTCTTCCAGAGATGACACCGATAAATAAGAGTAAAATAAGCCAGGGCAGTCTTCTTGCAGCAGCAACTAGTGTTTTTGTATCAAAATCAATCGATTTCCCTGTTGCTGAAAGTTTTTCAATATCTTCATTCGCCTCTTGAATCACGACATCAAGGACGTCATCGACAGTAATAATCCCTACTAAAACATGATTTTCATCAACAACTGGTACGGAGATAAAGTCATACCGCTCAACGGTTTTTGCGACTTCCTCCTGGTCAGTGTTTACCGTAACATAGATTACCCGCTCATACATAATATCATTGATTTTCTCATCTGGCTCTGCGAGGAGCAAATCACGGTAAGAGACAACCCCGGCAAGTTTTCGGTCTTCATCGATGACATATAAGTAGTTTAAGGATTCGGCGAATTCGGCAAAACTTTTCAGCTTATCGACCGCTTCACGGACCGTATAATAATTTCGGATCCAAACAAAGCGGTTGGTCATGATTCTTCCTGCTGTTTCCGGAGGATATCTTAAAATGCCTTTTACCGCACTTGATTCCTCCGCTTTCATCTCCGATAGAAGGGAGTCTATTTTTTCAGGAGATAGTTTATGGAGTAGGGTAGCTAGATCGTCATTATCCATAAGGTCAAGGACCTTGGTGGCTTTCTCTATGCCAAGTTTGTTTAATAAATCAAGTTGCTCGTCTTTATCCAACTCTTCCATTAGGTCAGCAAGAAGATCGTATTTTAAATTTAAGAGAAATCGCCCTTTGTATCTTTCTGGCAATTCCTTATAAATTTCGGCAACATCATAGGGCTGGAGTTCGTCTAAAATGGTTTCTAATTCGCTTTTATTATTTTCTAATAAGGTTTCTATAATAGATTTCCTAATTTCTTCTTGCGTCATATTTTTGATCATATTAGCACTCCACTCCTTCCCAAGCATATTAATATTGTTTTTCATCAAATCATAAAATGAAAATGATTTGTATACAGAATATAGTCCATAGTAGTATATGTCATTATGGAAAAATATCAAAAGGAAGAAAAATGACAATTTTATCATTCAAAAAATTCATTTGTAAAAGAAATGAAATAAGCTATTTTACCTATTTTTTGATAAAATGAGAACGTATTGGCTTTTCTTGTGTTTCCAGTTTTATTGAAAGGTTTTTGTGCATAGTAACAATGTATGTGATCGGAGGAGTTTGGCGTTGAAAAGGCATCATCAAGACATACGGGATCTTATATATGTTCATTTAAATCAAACAGATCAGTATGTAATTTCTTGCGGAATTGAATTTGCTGAATTTGCTACTGTTTTTTCTGATTCATTAAATCACCTATTACTTTTAAAGCATGGATTTGATGATGCTGAATTTAATATGCATACATTGCTTGAATACTGTCCGGAAGACCAAATAAGCAAATTGGCAGCAGAGAATGTTTATAGTTATGGTGACTTTTGTTGGATTGATTTTCTTGAAGAAGATGTGTTAAATGAACTATCAGGACAGGAAATGGCAGAATTATTGTATTTAGCCCACCATAAACATCATTTAAAGATACCTTTTTATAATAAACTTGGCAACCGTTTTGTTTATTTAGCTCATGATGATGGCTGGTTTAATAAAATTTATTATCGCAGTTTTAAAGATTTCTTTCTCCTGCTAAGTGAAGTGATCTCTTCAAAGCTAGGGGATTTGAAACCGGAGAAGTCATTACTTGGTTTACGAAAAAAACGAAATTATACACCGGTGAACAAGGAGATTCTTCTGTCACTTACACCATTTATCAAAGAAGGTATTTGTATTTCATTAAGAGATGCAGATGTGCAGCGTACTCGCGTTGAGATTCCAATCTGGGTAATAGGCGACTTTGATAATATGGACGACATGTATGAAGAATACCTACAGATGGCTCATGAATCATACCATGCCAAAATCATTTTTGATAAAAAAACAAAAGAATGGAAGTTAAATGTTGTTTAAATCTCTCCAAAAAGGAGAGATTTATTTTCTGAGGTAGGTCTATTTACATAAAAAAGGAATATAACAAAATTCGGTTATGATTGTTTTCAGGCAAGCTGTACGATTCATAAACTAAATAGAAAAAATTTATGAAATAGAGATGCCGAATTTCCTTTCCTGACAAGTAAAGTGATAAAATAAAACGTGAATGAGAAGATGGAGGTTTTCCTATGAAAACAAAACTTGGTTTGTTATATGGCGGAAAATCCGCTGAACATAAAGTGTCATTACAGACAGCTCTTGCTGTTATTAAAGCATTAGACCTTGAAAAATTTGAAATACATCCGATTTATATAAATATCGAAGGTCAATGGATTAAAGGACCGCAACTGACAGGTCCTATAGAAACAGTGAAAGAACTTGAATTTTCCGCTGGTACATCCTTATCACCTTTCTCATTGGCACCGACATTATTCCAAGCGTCAAAAGAAGAAGCTCCATTGGAAGTCATTTTTCCGCTGCTTCACGGACCAAATGGGGAAGATGGAACGGTACAAGGACTATTGGAATTAATGAATCTTCCTTATGTTGGGAATGGAGTGCTTGCTTCAGCTGCGGGAATGGATAAGGTAATCATGAAAAATATTTTTGCGCAGGCTGGTCTTGCACAAGTAAAATATGTTTCATTTATTAAAAGTGAATGGGAAAAAGCAAAAGAGGAAGCTTGTTTCAAGGTGGAATCCGAGCTTGGTTATCCTTGCTTTGTAAAACCTGCTAATCTTGGTTCTAGTGTTGGTATTAGCAAATGTCGTAATCGGGCAGAATTGGAAGAGGCAGTTGTTGAAGCTTTTCAATTTGACCGCAAAATCATTATTGAAGAGGGAGTTATTGCTCGTGAAATTGAAGTGGGCCTCTTAGGAAATGATGAGCCTGAATGTTCGATAGCTGGTGAAATTGTACCGAAAAAGGATTTCTATGATTATAAAGCAAAATATGAAGACGGTGATACAGCACTCATCATTCCTGCTGATATTACGGAGGAAGAATATCAGCAAATTAAAGAAATGGCCATTCGTGCTTTTAAAGCACTAGATTGCTCCGGATTGGTACGGGCTGATTTCTTCTTGACTAAGGACGGCAGAGTATTAATAAATGAAGTCAATACAATGCCAGGATTTACCCCGTTTAGCATGTTCCCATTATTATGGAAGCATTCAGGAGTAGAATATCCACAATTAATTGAACGTTTAGTTCAGCTTGCTAAGGAACGCCATGCGGAAAAGCAACAAATCAAACATACTTTTTAACGATACGATGTGTGAAATAAAATCGGCAAACAATATACCTAATATTGACACGGCTTACATGCCGTGTTCGTTTTATATGTATCTCTAGATAAGGAGGGGAACTTGACATGATTAAACGTTCCTTAAAGCAAATTGCAGAAATGATTACTGTAAGAAATGATTTTAAATCGGTTGAAGACGTTATGATTAATGGAGTCACGATTGATTCGCGTAAAATTGAGCCGGGGAATCTGTTTGTTCCATTGCGCGGAGAGCATGTTGATGGACATGATTATGTGGAGGAATCAATCCATAAAGGAGCAGCAGCTGCTCTTTGGCAAAAGGATGTACCAAATCCGCCGCTCCATTTGCCGATCTTAATCGTCGATGACTGTCTCAAAGCCCTCCAGGAATTGGCACGTCAATATCGAAAGGAATTGTCTGTTAAAGTGGTCGGCATTACAGGTAGCAATGGAAAAACCACTACAAAAGATATAACCGCCGGATTGCTATCTTTACAATATAAAGTGCAAAAAACGGAAGGGAATTTTAATAATCATATAGGTCTTCCTTTAACCGTACTCGGATTAGAAGAAGATACAGAAATTGCTGTACTAGAAATGGGGATGAGTGGTAGAGGGGAAATTGAATTCCTCACAAAACTTGCCTGCCCTGATGTGGTTATTATTACAAATATTGGAGAATCCCACCTGTTGGATCTAGGCTCTAGAGAAAGCATTGCGGAAGCAAAGTTGGAAATTTTACAGGGATTAAAAGAGGATGGTTTAGCTGTCCTGCATGGTGACGAGCCGTTATTAATGGAAAGAATCCAAATGTTCAAAGGGAAAATACAACTAAAAACCTTTGGTCGAAGTGAGTCAAATGATTTATATCCAACACAAATTATTCAGCTTGAAAATGGCAACAGTTTTAAAATTAATGCATCGGATACAGTGTTTCAGCTGCCTGTATTAGGAACACATAATATATTAAATGCTCTTGCTGCCATGTTGGCTGCCCGTTATTTTTCCATTTCCTTTGAAAAAATGAATGAGGGTTTCCGTTCAATGAAGCTAACTAACATGCGAATGGAGCTAGTGGAAGGAAGTCAGGGAGAGAAAATTATTAATGACGCTTACAATGCTAGCCCAACATCAATGATGGCAGCCATTGATTTGGTGGCAAACTTGCATGGGTATGACAAGAAAATTCTAGTCCTTGGCGACATGCTTGAGCTGGGTCCTGAAGAAGAGAAATATCATCATCAAATCGGATTAAGTTTAGATCGGGATAAAATTGACCTTCTTTTTACTTATGGAAATCTGGGAAAACACATAGCCAATGGGGCAAAATCCGTTTTAGGGGAACAGCGAATTTTTGCATTTACGGATAAAGAGGCTTTAATTCAAGAACTAAAACAGCATATTAATCCTAGCACTTTAATCCTTGTAAAAGCTTCTCGTGGTATGAAATTAGAGGAAGTTGTCAAAGGTTTACAAAAATAATTGCTGGTAGGAAATGCAGATTTGGTTCCGTTGATGTGTTGTGATAAGGGATGATTGGCCGCATAGATGTATGGATAAAAGAGTAGTTTGTACCCATTAGTTTTATTGCATAATATTTTTATTAATGGTATGATTATCACCAATATGTCTAAAAGGTAGTTAAAAAAGGCATACTCCTTTGGAGAATGTCTTTTTTTTGGTAAAATAAAGAGGTCATTTGATGCGTTTCGGAACAATAGATTCAGCATTAGCAATAAAAAATATTGTCAAATAGATGAAGGAGAATGAAAAACATTGACAAGGTTTGAAGATTTAGGCATTAGCCAAGCAACATTAAAAGCTGTCCTCCGTATGGGTTTTGAGGAAGCGACCCCTATCCAGGCGGAAACGATCCCATTGAGCCTACAAAATAAAGATGTGATCGGGCAGGCTCAAACAGGAACAGGAAAAACAGCAGCCTTTGGAATTCCGTTGGTTGAAAAAATAGATACAAGTTTAGAAGCTATTCAAGGAATTATTATTGCACCAACAAGGGAGCTTGCTATTCAAGTTTCGGAAGAGCTTTATAAAATTGGAGCGGGGAAACGTGTGCGAGTGTTGCCAATTTATGGTGGTCAGGATATTGGTAGGCAAATTCGTTCCTTAAAAAAATCTCCGCACATCATTGTTGGTACACCAGGTCGGATTCTTGACCACATAAAAAGAAGAACCATTCGTTTAGATCAGATTAAGACCGTTATTCTTGATGAAGCCGATGAAATGTTGAATATGGGCTTTATTGATGATATTGAAACCATTCTTGCAGGTATTCCGGAAGATCGACAAACATTGTTGTTCTCCGCAACCATGCCGGCTCCGATTCAACGAATCGCAGAAAAATTCATGAAGGATCCGCAAATTGTTCGAGTTAAAGCGAAAGAAATGACAGTTCCTTCTATTGAACAGTATTATTTAGAAATTCAGGAAAAAAACAAATTTGATGTTCTAACAAGACTTCTTGATATTCAATCACCAGAGTTGGCGATTGTTTTTGGACGGACAAAACGCCGTGTGGATGAATTATCAGAAGCATTGAACTTACGAGGATATACCGCGGAAGGGATCCATGGTGATTTAAGCCAGGCAAAGCGTTTGTCTGTTCTTCGGAAGTTTAAGGAAGGATCCATTGATGTTCTTGTCGCAACAGACGTTGCTGCACGCGGATTGGATATTTCCGGAGTTACTCATGTATATAACTTTGATATCCCGCAAGATCCAGAGAGCTATGTTCATCGAATCGGCCGTACAGGCCGCGCCGGAAAAACGGGTGTAGCAATGACATTTGTAACACCGCGCGAAAAGCCATATTTGTTTGTTGTTGAACGAACAACTAAACGGAAAATGGAAAGAATGAAGCCGCCAACCCTTGACGAGGCGTTGGAAGGTCAGCAGCGGGCAGTAGTTGATAAAATTTTGCAAACGATAGATTCAAACAATCTACAATATTACAAAGCGGCAGCGGAAGAGCTGTTAGAAACAAATGATGCAACGACGGTTGTAGCAGCTGTATTGAAGATGCTGACCAAGGAGCCTGATACAACTCCAGTTAAGTTAACGGAAGAAGCACCGCTTCCAGTTAAGAAGGAAAGAAAGTCATTTGACCGCGATCGCCGCAGAAGAGATGATTTTCGTGGCTACAACTCCGGAGACCGCAGAAAAAAAGCATCAATGAAACCGCGAGGAGAAAGAAGAACTGGCGCGAAGCAGAAATCAAAAAGCTATAATCATTAATTCCATTTAAAAAGCATGGACTTTTGGGTCTATGCTTTTTTTGTGTGCGCCCGGCATGGGTGTAATCTATAGGGTGAAAGTCCCGAGCTGCGAAGGCAGAAGTAGCAGTTAGCTTAACGCAAGGGTGTCCGTGGTGACGCGGAATCTGAAGGAAGCGAGCGGCAAACTTCTGATCTGAGGAACACGAACTTCATATGAGGCTAGGTATCACTGGGTGAGTTTGCACAACAAAACAAAACGGACATGGGAACGCCTCAAGGCGGCCCGCTCAGTCCACTTTTATCAAACATCATGCTTCATGAATTGGATAAGGAGCTGGAGAAACGTGGACATAAGTTTGTTCGGTATGCGGATGACTGTAACATCTATGTGAAAACAAAGAAAGCAGGAATTCGTGTCATGAACTCCATTACTAACTTTATTGAGAAGGAGTTAAAACTCAAGG
>NZ_JAAFZF010000070.1:0-10291 GCF_010614825.1 Neobacillus sedimentimangrovi | reverse complement strand
GAACCGACTTTCAGCACCCCCTCATGCGAGGGGATGAATTATCCGGTATTAGCTCCGGTTTCCCGAAGTTATCCCAGTCTTACAGGCAGGTTGCCCACGTGTTACTCACCCGTCCGCCGCTAACCAACAGAAGCAAGCTTCTATTGGTCCGCTCGACTTGCATGTATTAGGCACGCCGCCAGCGTTCGTCCTGAGCCAGGATCAAACTCTCCAAAAAAGTTGATTAGCTCATAAAATTAACGTTGGCTTCGTTTCGATAGAAACGAATGTTGTGATTTGTTGACGTTTTTGGTTGTTTAGTTTTCAAAGAACAATAACATTTATGGAGCGGGTGATGGGAATCGAACCCACGACAACAGCTTGGAAGGCTGTGGTTTTACCATTAAACTACACCCGCAAATATATTTTATAATGGTCGGGAAGACAGGATTCGAACCTGCGACCCCTTGGTCCCAAACCAAGTGCTCTACCAAGCTGAGCTACTTCCCGGAATTAAATATTTATATGGCGCGCCCGACAGGAGTCGAACCCATAACCTTCTGATCCGTAGTCAGACGCTCTATCCAATTGAGCTACGGGCGCTCTATTAAAAACAACTTTTATATTATATCATAACCCAATCGTTATGTCAACACATTTTTTTGGTGCGGCCGAGAGGACTTGAACCTCCACGGTGTTGCCACCACTAGGCCCTCAACCTAGCGCGTCTGCCATTCCGCCACGACCGCATTAAAAATTAGAGACAAAAACTATTATAACACGAAATCTAGTTTTTTCAACTAGAATTTATTGGTGCGGGTGAAGGGAGTCGAACCCCCACGCCTTACGGCGCCAGATCCTAAGTCTGGTGCGTCTGCCAATTCCGCCACACCCGCAAAATTAATGGCTGGGCTAGCTGGATTCGAACCAGCGAATCACGGAGTCAAAGTCCGTTGCCTTACCGCTTGGCTATAGCCCAACAAAAAGTATTTACCTATAAATGGCGGTCTGGACGGGACTCGAACCCGCGACCTCCTGCGTGACAGGCAGGCATTCTAACCAACTGAACTACCAGACCAAAGAATAAGAAACAGAAAATAAGCCTAATGCTCATTTTCCATTCCTGATGACCCCTACGGGATTCGAACCCGTGTTACCGCCGTGAAAGGGCGGTGTCTTAACCACTTGACCAAGGGGCCAGATATAAGAACTTATGGCGGAGAAGGAGGGATTTGAACCCTCGCGCCGCTTGCGCGACCTACACCCTTAGCAGGGGCGCCTCTTCAGCCACTTGAGTACTTCCCCAATATGGCTCCGCAGGCAGGATTCGAACCTGCGACCGATCGGTTAACAGCCGATAGCTCTACCACTGAGCTACTGCGGAATAATTAGTAATCATAGATTACTGCGAATAACATCATTTCATATCTTCCAACAGGTCATCGCCCTGTCGACTCTTTAAATTATAATGACGAGACAATCTAATGTCAACACTAATTTTTTAAAAAAATTTGGGATTTAGTAAATCATTTATTTCATGAAGAATTCCTTTACCTTTTCTAGTTTTCCCCTACACTTTCCGCAAACATACCGGGTTGTGTCAATTCTTCTTTTTCTATGATAGGGTAAATGGCATTGTGTACATTTATAAAGGAGAATCTTTTTAACTAATGGCTTTCTTTTTTCATTAGGTAACTGATTGCAATATCTCGGTGCTCCAACTTTTTTTAACAATAGTTTAAAATCTCGATCACGATGCTGATACCCTTTTCCCTCAAGGTGAAGATGATAGTGAACAAGCTCATGTTTAATAATTCCAACTAATTCTTCCTCACCAACTTGCTCTAAATACTTTTTATTAATTTCAATATTATGTGTCCTCAAAATATAACGGCCGCCAGTTGTACGTAATCGAGGATTAAACATTGCTTTATGTCTAAATGGTTTTCCGAATGAATCAATGGAGATTTTTTCAACCAATAATTGAAGTTCTGAATCCAACATTTTTTCCTCCACTCGCTTTCAATCGAACGTGACAACCTATTATAGCATATATTGTTTATACCCTTAGGAGGAATTGACTTTTCGGGAGGTTTAAATATGCCTACTTGGTTTCAAAACCAAATGAAAAGAGCTTTCTATGAAAAGAACCGTTACCAAATTAAACTGTTAAACCAATGCTGGTTTTTTTACAGAAAAAAACACGGCTCTTAAATAACCTTAGCACTTTATTATAGGACGAACGCCATAAGACACGCCGATAAGAAGGTCGCTTTCTATTGATCCTTCTTGACGAATTGGCTTATGGCCTTTAGTCCAATTAGCGCTGTAGCATAGGTAATCTAAAAGCAGTGTTTATCCGTTTGAAAACAGTCCTTAAACTATTTATGACGGCTGCAACATGGTTAGTGCTACACGGCCTTTTTTCATGTCTACTGAATCCACCCAGACAGTTACAACATCCCCTACGGAAACAATATCTAATGGATGCTTTACAAAACGATTACTTAATTTCGATATATGCACAAGACCGTCTTGTTTCACTCCAATATCAACAAATGCTCCGAAGTCTACCACATTTCGAACTGTACCTTGTAGTTCCATACCAGGTTTTAAGTCTTCAAGTTTAAGTACATCTTTTTTCAGCAGTGGACGAGGAAGGTCATCGCGCGGGTCCCTTTCTGGTCTAACAAGGGCATCAACTATATCCTTTAATGTTAACTCACCAATGGAAAGTTCATTTGAAACACATTTAAGATCTAATTTGCTTAAGGCGGACTTCAATTCTTCTGTTCCTAAATCAGCTGTAGAGAACCCTAGATTTTGCAATAATTTTTCTACTTCAGGGTAGTTTTCCGGGTGAATACCCGTACGATCTAGCGGCTGTTCTCCATCTAGTACACGTAAGAAACCAATGGCCTGTTCATATGTTTTGGCACCTAGACGCGGTACTTTCTTTAATTGGGCACGACTAGTAAACTTTCCGTTTTCGTCACGCATTTTGACAATATTATTTGCAGTGGTTTTATTTAGACCAGCTACATACTGAAGCAATGATGGGGATGCAGTGTTTACATTTACCCCTACTTGGTTTACTGCGGTTTCGACGACAAAATTTAGTGACTCAGAAAGCCGTTTTTGTGACACATCATGCTGATATTGACCTACTCCTACCGATTTTGGGTCAATTTTTACTAATTCAGCAAGTGGGTCCTGCAGACGTCGGGCAATCGAAACTGCACTTCTTTCCTCAACCTGGAGATCTGGAAACTCTTCTCTCGCAAGATCCGAAGCGGAGTATACACTTGCACCCGCTTCATTTACAATTAAATAAAAAATTTCTTGATCCACTTCTTTTAAAACATCGGCGACAAACTGCTCTGTTTCCCTTGAGGCTGTCCCGTTTCCGATTGCAACCACTTCTATTTTAAATTCACGAAGGATGTTAGTCAGCTTTTCTTTAGCTTCCTTTGTTTTTGAAACAGGCGGATGTGGGTAAATGACATCAATTTTTAATACCTTTCCTGTTTCATCCACAGCCGCTAGTTTACATCCTGTCCGATAGGCCGGGTCTACCCCTAATACCATCTTGCCTTTTAACGGCGGTTGCAATAATAAATTCCGGAGATTTTCTGAAAAGATATGTATCGCCTGCTCTTCCGCTTTTTCGGTTAATTCACTACGAATTTCTCGTTCAATGGAAGGTTGAATTAAACGCTTGTAACTATCCTCTATAGCTTCCATTACAAATTCGGCTGCAGGAGAATGCAAGTTTTTGATCCATATTTTAGACAATTTATCCATAATGATATCCGGGTTGATTTTAACAGATACCTTTAGAATCTCTTCCTTTTCGCCCCGATTTAAAGCAAGTATACGATGGGGCACGATTTTATTGACTGGTTCCTCGTACTCATAATACATTTCATATACATTTTTTTCGTCTTTTTCTTCATCTTTTACAGTAGAGACAACGGTACCAGATTTAAAGGTTTCGCGGCGAATCCATTTCCGGCTTTCCGCATCATCCGACACCCTTTCGGCAATAATATCCTTTGCACCGGCTATTGCCTCTTCAACTGTAAGTACCTCTTTTTCCTCCGATAAGTATTCTTTTGCTTTTTCTTCAACACTTTG
The DNA here is from genome assembly GCF_010614825.1 of Neobacillus sedimentimangrovi. NCBI lineage: Bacteria > Bacillati > Bacillota > Bacilli > Caryophanales > Bacillaceae > Neobacillus > Neobacillus sedimentimangrovi. The sequence goes on along the minus strand of NZ_JAAFZF010000070.1, from coordinate 6,175 downwards.
ATTAGAAAAAATAAGCATCCAATCGGCTAGCGGCTCAAGTCCTTTTTCTTTAGCAATGGTTGCCTTAGTGCGTCTTTTTTGTTTATATGGACGATATAAGTCTTCCACTTCTTGAAGTTTTTCAGCCTTTTGAATGCTTTGTTGAAGTTCTTCCGTAAGTTTTCCTTGTTCGGCAATCATGCGGAGAACCTCTTCTTTTCTTTGTTCAAGGTTCTGGATATATTGCCAACGCTCAAGAATATTTCTAATTTGCACCTCATCCAACGCACCGGTCATTTCTTTTCGATAACGGGCAATGAATGGAACTGTATTTCCTTCATTCAATAAAGAAATTACATTTTTAACCTGTTTAATGGAAATTGTCAGTTCACCAGCAACCTTCCCTAATAGCTGATCCTCTTTTACAACGGTTTCAGTCACCAAAGTCTTCCTCCTGTCCATTTTTTCTTATTGTATCAAATAACATAAGGAGTTTCATATAAAAGTGGAAGCCCCCTGGTCAGCGGCGTATGGCTTCCTCCCAAAAGCTACCGCTTTCGGTCGTGTGGAAATGCTAATTTAACTATGTACAAAAATGATTGTTTAAAGCTATATAGCTTCTCTCATTGCCTTAGGGCAACTTTACATGGAGAGGCGGGCATGATAGTCTTGTTAGGCGGAGCCAGCTATTGATATTGCTGGCTTCTTGGCTCGTAAGTCATGCCCGTAGAGGCTCCATGTCAAGTTATTACTATCCACCACTTAATAACATAATTATCCATAAAATCATTTTTGTACATCACTATACAATCAAAATTGTGCATTCTTATTTTGACATTTACAGGTCGTGCGATGTGTATGCTATCGGAGCCTTCCTTGTGGTGCTCTCCAACTGAGATATAGGAAACACGATGAGGCGGAGGCGATTCGATGTTGACTTATCGTAGGGCGGAGACCGAAAGACACTAGACGCTAGGGGGCTGGAGCTAGACAGTTCTCGAAGTCAATAAAATATTTTCTTATCTATTCTGAAAAGCGAAAGCCCCCTGTTTAGCGGCGTATGGCTTCCTCCCAAAAGCTATCGCTTTCGGTCGTGCGATGATTATGCTGTCGAAGTCTTCCTTGTGGTGAACTCCAACTGAGATATAGGAAACACGATAAGACGGAGGTGATTCGATGTTGACTTATCGGAGGTCGGAGTTCGAAGTCGTCTCGCCGTTAGGGGGCTGGAGCTAGACAGTTCTTAAAGTCGCAATTTTTTTCTTAATAAAATAAGAAAAGCAAGCTATAAAAGCTTGCTTAAGCAGTATGAAGGTATGGGCACAGCATTATGTACGAAAACACGCCCTTTGTTACAAAAGAGCGTGTTTTATGACTAAAAATCGATGAGACCTAAGCTTACTTGCAAGGCTTCATCCACTTTCTCCATCATTTCGTCATCGAGATGGGTTATTTTATCGGTTAACCGCTGCTTATCAATTGTACGAATCTGCTCCAACAGAATGACCGAATCTCGTTCAAATCCGTAGCGCTTCGCATCAATTTCAACATGAGTAGGAAGCTTCGCTTTTTGAATTTGAGCTGTAATCGCTGCAACAATAACTGTGGGACTAAACCGATTCCCGATGTCGTTTTGGATGACAAGTACAGGACGGACTCCGCCTTGTTCAGAACCAACAACTGGGGATAGGTCCGCGAAATATACGTCACCACGCTTGACAATCAAAGGATTATCCTCCACTTACAAGTCGTTCAACTGTATGCTCTGCCTCATATTCTGCTTGAAATGCTTCTGACGCAATTCGAAGATTAATTTTTGCCATTTCCATGTACCCACGTCTCATGGATTCGCGAATTTGTCTCTTTTTTCGTTCGCGCAAATACATTTTTGTTGCCTGGTAGATAAACTCACTTCGATTTACATTTTCTTGCTTAACAAACCCATCTAATTCAGTTAATAGATGTTGCGGTAACTTTACCAAGATTTCCGTAGTTGCGCTGGATTCAGCCACAAACATACACCTCCACCATCACTACACACCAATTTATCGCCAATTAGGATTGATTATCGATTGGCATTTTTGCAGCGTCGCCTCATGAACCGTCCAAAAGGATTTAACATTTGGCGAGTCTCCATTTATCTATACCATAGTTTATAATACCATTAAACGATTACCATGCATAGACTAAATATATTTCCTATTGTATTATAAGCCAATAAAACAACCTTTTATGCACAAATCAACAGTAAAATCATAAATAGACTTTCTTTTAATAAACTGTAACTAAAAGAACTTAAAGAAGATAGTTTTTTACTTCGACAAATTTTCCGCCTTTTTTATAAAGTCGAGGGACACGTTTAGAAATAATACAAGTCACTTCATAATTAATAGTATCAAGCTTGGCTGCAATTTCATTTACAGAAATCACTTCTTCTTTTTGTCTACCAATTAGAGTTACCTCCGTACCAACTGGAACATGATACGGAAGGCGAACCATACATTGATCCATACAGATTCTTCCTACAATCGGTGAGCGAATTCCATTAACAAGCACTTCCTGCCCCTGAAGTTTTCGAATCCAGCCGTCAGCATACCCAATTGGTATTGTTCCAATCCATTCTTCTCCTTCACTCGTATAAGTGGCGCCATAGCTCACTTTATCTCCCTTTTGCAGTTTTTTTACATGAATAAGCTTCGACTTTAATGAGAAAGCTTCCTTTAACGGAAAAGGGATTTCTTTTTCCATTTCTAACGAAGGGGTTAAACCGTACATGGCAATCCCGACTCGAACGGCATTAAAATAAGCTCTTGGAAACCGAATCGATGCGGCGCTATTACTCGAATGAATATACTTTGGCTTTTTAGCAAGAGAGGCAACCAGCTTTTCAAATTTCACCAATTGATGTTCAAAATAAGTGTTGTCCAATTCATCTGCTGTGGCAAAATGGGTAAAAACGCCTTCGAGCTCAAACCGATCATCATTGGCGATTATTTCCTCAATCTCATTTATTTCCTTGCTCGTTCGTACACCGATTCTTCCCATGCCAGTGTCTATTTTCAAATGAAATTTAAATCTGTCCTCAGCTTTTAAATAATTTTTTGCTTCCTCGAGCCATTCTTTTTGAAAAACAGTTAAGGTAATATGATTCCTTGCCGCAATTTGACAGTCTTGAGGACGGCTAGCGCCTAATACAAGAATTGGTGCGTTGATCCCATTTTTTCTTAGAGCTATGGCTTCGTCTAAAAAGGCAACTGCCAAATAGGTAGCCCCTGCTTCTAACGCTGTTTTTGCCACTTGGATATCACCATGTCCATAGGCATTTGCCTTTACCACCGCAATCATATCTACGCCTTGAGGGAGAAGACTCTGAATAGATCGTATATTTTCTGTAATTCGTTCCAGATCCACTTCCACCCATGTATCTCTATAAAAGCATTCCACTTCTTCCATGTGACTTCCACTTCCCCAAATCATTTGTTATTTATTATACCATAAAAAAAACAGGCCCCTTAAGAGCCTGCTATGAAAAGAGTCTACTTCACTGCTTCTCCTTGAACAGATTTCGCCACTTCAATCATTTCTTCTTTTGTTAGGTTATTCGAAGCAATCATATAGTCTACTCCATTATATGTCCAAGTGAGGGAGTTATCTGTTACTGCTCCAATTGTAATCCCTAAATCAACGAGGTCTCCCTCCACATAAGTTGGATATGTGGATGCCTCTTTTACTTTTACTTTTTCTTGAACAAGAGTATAGGATTTTTCTTTTCCTTCATAAGTGAGAACAACCCGCTTACCGTCTTCGATTGTCATTTTCTTTTCACCCGTTAGCTTTGTACCCTGAATTTCATAAGTAGGGTATTTAACCGTAAAGGATGGATCTTTTTCGTCTGCCATGGCTGGCATATCGAGGTCAGCGCGAGTCATGTTTTTCTTCATATCAAAATCGTCCTTGTCAAAGTTGGCATTAAATGTAACCTTTTCAAACTTTACAGTGACAAGAGCATTACCATCAGAATCCATTACTTTTACGGAAGCAGGTGTCAAATCCTTTTTATTTAATTTAATTTCCTGCACTGGGAGCATACTATTGTTTTGATAACGTGTTTTTGTTTCAAACACATAATGTTCTTTTGTTGCTGAGAATTTAGCCCCTTTATCTGCAACAATATCTTTAATTAATGATTCGTATAAATACGCTTGGCTGCTATTGGTCGGCCAATCACTTTGGAAACGAAAGCTCTTTTTAAGTGCGGGTGTCAGTACAAAAACCCCTTCTTTATTTCTTAAAATCATTTGGCTTTGATCTTTTTCAGCGTTCTTTAAATTCACACGATAGTAGGAAGGATCCATATGCCAGATTTCTACATCATACGTTTGTGAATCAGTGCCCATTCTTAACGTCATTTTTGCATTCATCTTATAGCTAGATAAGTCCTCGAGTTTCCCGTTTAACTCCTTGACCACATCATCTTGTGACTTGGAACCGCATGCTGCAAGTAAAAAGATGGCCATCAGCCCTGTCATCAGCAGCAACAACTTTTTCTTCATTCCTTCAGCCCCTTCTTGTCTCATTTCATTTCCATGTAGAGAAGAGAAAAGCAGGGTTCAGGCAGGGTTCAAAACAAATTCCTTGAATTTCAAGTCATTTGTTTTTCAAAATAACCGTAGCTGACCTTGTCTCTCCCATTTTCCTTACGAATATATGAGACAAGGATTAGGAATATGCCCAAGCTGTTTTATTTTTAAAAATTTGATTCCTCTTCAATTATTACTTGGGCGACGGCATAGTCTCGGCTGTGGGAAATAGACAAATGCGCCCGTATAGCCGGTTTAACAATAATCGGTTTTCCAGCCTGATCGGTCGAGATTTCTATGTCCAAGAACGACAACTCTCCCCCAATTCCGGTGCCTGCCGCTTTAGAAAAGGCCTCTTTGGCTGCAAATCTTCCCGCTAAAAACTCGATCTTTCTTCTGTCCTGTAACTCCTCATATCTTGCCTTTTCACTGACAGTTAAAATCCGGTCAACAAATTTCTTTTGTCGGTTTATAAGAGTTTCAATCCGAGATAGTTCAATAATATCAATGCCGATTCCTTTAATCATCGTATCCTTCCTTCTATTTATTTTTCTAATCGCATAATAGTGTACAAGGTAGAAATAAAGTCTATGATAGTTAGTGAGAGGAGGTTCATCTATGTTTACAAGAACGGAAAGCTTTCGCGAATTTATTCGCTTTTACCCGATTGTTTCTATCATTGTAGGTATACATATCGCATTATACCTGTTTACCATTTTACCAATATTCCCCAACCTATGGTTCATTGAAACCTTTTCAGGTATTAACCTTTATATAATAAATGGAGAATATTGGCGCCTTATTACACCCATTTTTATGCATAGCGGATTTTCTCATGTACTTTTCAATAGCTTTTCATTAATATTATTTGGCCCAGGGCTTGAGAGAATGCTAGGTGGCAGTAGATTTTTGCTAGTATATCTTGTTTCTGGGCTGATCGCCAATATCGCCACCCTTTTTATCGAACCGTTGACCTATACCCATGTTGGTTCAAGCGGAGCAATCTTTGGTCTGTTCGGCTACTATATCGCTATTATTGTTTTTCGAAAAAATATTCTTTCCAAGCAAAATTCACAAATCATTATTACCCTTGCTATCATTAGTTTAGTTATGACATTTGTGGAGCCTAACATTAATATAACCGCTCATATATTTGGTTTACTTGGCGGATTCGTGCTTGGCGCCCTTTCAAAAAAATAAAAAGCAAGGAGCTATCACATGAATTAGCTCCTCCATCCTTATTTCATATTAAATGTCTCCATCTGAAAAGCGCAAGCGGCCTGGTATCAGCAGTAAGTCACCTATCAAAAGCGGTCGCTTTCGGTCAATGCAATGCTTTTTATTATAGTAAACTACCTTATTAAATGCTATAACTCGAGGTAAAAGATACACGAAGAGCCGGAGATATTTCAATATTGACTGATCGCAGGGAGAAACGAGAAGGTCTCTCGCCGTTAAGGTCCTAACGCTAGACATTTATTTTTATCTCAGAATCGAGTAGGAGGGGGTGACTAACCCCCGACCTCTCACACCACCGTACGTACCGTTCGGTATACGGCGGTTCAATTAAGTTTGACGTAGCTCTTGATATCTTTCGAATAGACTTCTTAACCCTC
>NZ_JAAFZF010000007.1:0-95266 GCF_010614825.1 Neobacillus sedimentimangrovi | reverse complement strand
TTACTCTGTATCACCTTCGGCAGAAAGGGCTTTGTTTTGTCATGCAAACTCACCCAGTGATACCTAGCCTCATATGAAGTTCGTGTTCCTCAGACCGGAAGTTTGCCGCTCGCTTCCTTCAGATTCCGCGTCACCACGGACACCCTTGCGTTAAGCTAACTGCTACTTCTGCCTTCGCAGCTCGGGACTTTCACCCTATAGATTACACCCATGCCGGGCGCACACAAAAAAACCTTTGCTGTTTTACTCCAGCAAAGGTTTTTTTTCATGGGATTATGAAATTCTTGAGCGCAAGTATGCGTTAATAAACAGGTCAATATCTCCATCCATTACGGCTTGAACATTACCGGTTTCAGCACCTGTCCGATGGTCTTTGACCATAGAATATGGATGGAACACGTAGGAACGAATCTGGCTTCCCCAACCAATTTCCTTTTGCTCCCCGCGAATTTCGGCTAGCGCTTTTTCCTTTTCTTCCATTTCCCGTTGATAAAGCTTGGCTTTTAACATATTCATTGCACGTTCACGGTTTTGAATCTGAGACCGCTCCGTTTGACACGCGACAACGATACCTGTCGGGATATGCGTGATCCGTACAGCCGATTCTGTTTTATTGACGTGCTGTCCACCGGCACCGCTTGAACGGTACGTATCAATTTTTAAATCCTCAGAACGGATCTCAATTTCAATTTGATCATTAAATTCCGGCATGACATCACAGGAAACAAATGAAGTATGACGTCGACCGGAAGCATCGAATGGGGAAATTCGTACTAATCGATGAACCCCTTTTTCTGCCTTCAAATATCCATAAGCATTATGGCCTTTAATGGCAAGGGTAACACTTTTAATCCCTGCTTCATCTCCCGGAAGGTATTCCAAGGTCTCTACTTTAAAGCCCTTTTTCTCTGCCCAGCGGACATACATGCGAAGTAGCATAGAACCCCAGTCTTGCGATTCCGTTCCACCCGCGCCTGGATGAAGCTCCAATATAGCATTATTTTTATCATACTCTCCACTTAAAAGGAGCTGTAGTTCAAATTGATTTAATCGATCCGTCAACTGCCCAAGCTCTTCTTCCAGCTCTGCTTGCAGTTCTGCATCGTTTTCTTCTTTTACAAGCTCATAAGTCACATCAAGATTCTCGTACATTTCATTCAGTTTATAAAATTCTTGAACTTGATCCTTCAAGCTGTTTGCCTCACTAATGATCGATTGAGCAGCCTGCTGGTCATTCCAAAAATCAGGTTGCAGCATGATGTCCTCTAGTTCGGCAATCCTGGCTTCCTTGTTTTCGAGGTCAAAGAGACCCCCTAAAATCCGCTAATTTCTTAGCTGTTTTTTCAAGTTCATTACGAATTTCCGCTAATTCCATCTTCGTCACCTCTATTAAAAATAAACCTGCTTCATATTTTATTCATTAAGAATAGGATTGTACTTGTACATTATAACTTGAGAACCTGAAAAAATTCAAAATGCATATTAAAGAATCAAAAGTAAATGAGCTAGAACGCTCCCTACCATCATTGTTGTCACTGTATAGCATTAAATGGTAAGATGATAAAGAATATCAACTAATTTTTTGAAAATATTTCTTAATTAAAAGAAGGTTTTGAGTCTCGAAAAAGGAGCGTTCAATAGATGGTTGGAATTTTAAATAAAATTTTCGATATGAATAAACGTGAGCTCAAACGTTTGGATAAGCTTGCGACAAAAATTGATTCATTAGCAACAGAAACAGAAAGACTCACGGACGAACAACTCCGTGGGAAAACAGAGGAGTTTAAAGCAAGATACCAAAAGGGCGAATCCCTCGATGACTTGCTTGTCGAAGCTTTTGCCGTTGTCCGCGAAGGAGCTCGCCGCGTTCTTGGTCTTTATCCATACCATGTTCAGTTAATGGGGGGAATTGCCCTTCATGAAGGAAATATTTCTGAGATGAAGACAGGGGAAGGTAAAACATTAACCGCCACCATGCCAGTTTACTTAAATGCTCTTGCTGGAAAAGGTGTGCACGTTGTGACGGTAAACGAATACTTAGCTAGCCGTGACGCACAAGAAATGGGCAAGCTGTACGAATTCTTAGGTCTGACAGTCGGTCTAAATTTGAACAGCATGGATAAAGATGAAAAGCAAAAAGCCTATGCCTGTGACATTACATACGGTACAAATAATGAGTTTGGCTTTGACTATTTGCGTGACAACATGGTCCTATATAAAGAACAAAAAGTACAACGCCCACTTTATTTTGCTGTTATTGACGAGGTCGATTCCATCCTTATTGATGAGGCACGGACACCGTTAATTATCTCAGGTAGTGCTCAAAAATCAACGACCCTTTATTTGCAAGCCAATGCGTTTGTCCGCACGCTAGAAAAAGATAAAGACTATACGTATGATGAAAAGACAAAAGCCGTTATTCTTACTGAGGAAGGAATCAGTAAGGCAGAGAAAGCTTTTGGAATAGAAAATCTTTTTGACATAAAGCATGTGACCTTGAATCATCACATTAATCAGGCACTGAAAGCAAATGTGACGATGCATCGCGATGTAGACTACGTCGTTCAAGACGGAGAAATCGTCATTGTTGACCAGTTTACCGGCCGCTTGATGAAAGGACGCCGTTATAGCGATGGCTTACATCAAGCGATTGAGGCAAAGGAAGGCGTTGAAATCCAAAACGAAAGCATGACAATGGCCACCATTACATTCCAGAATTACTTCCGGATGTATGAAAAATTAGCCGGAATGACTGGTACGGCCAAAACGGAAGAGGAAGAATTCCGCAATATTTATAATATGAATGTTATCGTCATCCCAACGAACAAGCCCGTAATTCGGGATGACCGGCCGGATTTGATTTATGCAACAATGGAAGGAAAGTTTCGCGCTGTTGTAGAGGATATTGCCCAACGTCATCAAAAAGGACAACCCGTACTTGTCGGTACGGTTGCGATTGAAACGTCTGAATTAATTTCCAAGATGCTTGTAAAAAAAGGCATTCGTCATAATGTATTGAATGCAAAAAACCACGCACGCGAAGCGGAAATTATCGCAGAAGCGGGACAGCGTGGAGCCGTAACCATTGCAACGAACATGGCAGGTCGTGGAACAGACATTAAGCTTGGCGAAGGTGTTCTTGAATTGGGCGGATTGGCTGTCATCGGTACCGAGCGCCATGAGAGCCGGCGGATTGACAATCAGCTGCGCGGTCGTTCCGGTCGTCAAGGGGACCCAGGGGTAACCCAGTTCTATTTATCAATGGAAGACGAACTAATGCGCCGTTTCGGCTCAGATAATATGAAAGCAATGATGCAGCGACTAGGCATGGATGATTCCCAGCCAATTCAAAGTAAAATGGTATCTCGGGCGGTAGAGTCTGCACAAAAACGCGTGGAAGGCAACAACTTTGACGCCCGTAAACAACTATTGCAATATGATGACGTACTACGTCAACAACGGGAAATCATTTATAAACAGCGTGACCAAGTATTGGAATCAGATAATTTGCGTGAAATTGTGCAAAATATGATTTTAAGTTCGGTACAGCGCCATGTTGACGCTTTTGCTCCCCGTCATGCTGATGAGGAAGAGTGGAATTTGCAGGGTCTTGTCGACTATGTCCATGCGAACCTGCTTCCTGAAGGTGATGTGAAGCTAGAAGACCTTCGCGGCAAAGAGCCGGATGAAATGGTCGAGTTAATCATGGCAAAGGTGAAGGAACGTTATGAAGAAAAGGAACAACTTCTTTCTCCGGAGCAAATGCGTGAATTTGAAAAAGTGGTTACATTAAGAGCAGTAGACTCAAAATGGATCGATCATATCGATGCCATGGATCAACTTCGTCAAGGAATCCATCTTCGTGCCTATGGTCAAATTGATCCATTGCGCGAATACCAACATGAAGGACTGGCTATGTTTGAGGCGATGATCGAAGCGATTGAAGATGAAACCGCGATGTATATCATGAAAGCGGAAATCCGCAACAACCTTGAACGTCAAGAGGTCGCCAAAGGACATGCGGTAAATCCGAAGGAAGGAGAAGGCGGTCCTGTTAAGAAAAAGCCGAAAGTTAATCAGATCAATATTGGGCGTAATGATCCATGTATCTGCGGTAGCGGCAAGAAATACAAAAATTGTTGCGGCGCAGCAAGATAATTGAAACTATGTTTTTTCATAAGGGGCTGTCCGGAAAGTGATATTTCAGCCGAAATCTTTATAAAAGCAAAACCCAAGAATGCTGTTAAATCAACATTCTTGGGTTTTTAATTTGGGTTCATTTTTCTCTTAAATGGACTTTTTAGACAGCCCCTTTCTTCTTTACTTTAAGGGGATTGGCCAAGGATAAAATCCTGAAAATGATGGAATATCATCAGAAGTTGAAAAATAGCATGGATAATCAGGAAAACATCAATAAAAATAGAGGAAACATTGGAATAATTAGAGAGGGTCCTGATGGAATAAAAGAACATACGAGAATCTAAAGGTAATTCGATGTGGATGAATCATAAGCCAGAGAGCGAAGACGTCTGGCCTCTCCGATTCTAGCGATAGACAATTTACTTTCCTATCCTTAAAATAAAAAACGCTGCCAAGAGCAAATCTCTCTTGACAGCGACAATATAATTAATGTGCTTCAATTAAGCCGTACCGACCATCTTTCCGTTTGTAAACAACATTGGTACGGTTTGTAACGGCATTTGTAAATACATAGAAGTTATGTCCAAGTAAGTTCATTTGTAAAATCGCTTCTTCGCTATCCATCGGCTTAAGATCAAACCGCTTTGTACGGACAACCTCTAACTCTTCCTCATCATAAGTATCATTTGTATTTGTCACAGAAAATTGGAAGTCCACATTTCCTTTTTCACGGAATTTGCGGTTTACTTTTGTTTTATGCTTGCGGATTTGACGCTCAAGTTTGTCTGTGATAAGGTCGATCGCTGCATACATATCACTATTCGTTTCTTCTGCTCGTAAAACTAAATGTGGTAGTGGGATCGTTACCTCTACTTTGGAAGATTTATCTGGATTGAATCTAAGATTCACATTTACTTTCGCATCAGGCGCTTCGTTAAAATAACGCTCCAATTTTGAAATTTTCTTTTCTACATACTCTCGGATTGCTGGAGTTACCTCAATGTTCTCGCCACGTACGTGATAATTCATGTGTAGAGTCCTCCTTTATTTAAGGCTATGTTATTACATTTCGATTTAACACTATGATTATCCTGCTAAAATAGTACAAAAATTTTGTCGATTTTTTGACAAAACGCATAGGCAAATAGTACTTATTTTTAACATATGCCATACAAGCAAAAACTACTAAAGGAATGTACTACCTTATTTAAATGACCTGTGGAAGAAATGAACATTAAATTTATCCTTTTGGACCTAGGAATGTAAAGAGAGTGCTTGCCTGACAAAATACGTTAAACCTACTTAGAAAATGCTGGACACCAAAAGCACCATTACTGCCAAAAACTGTTCACCCTAGATGGACAAAATGTTTTATCAATATAGGGTGTCAAACACCATTATCTACCTATGGTGATGGATTGAATGGTGGTGGCTCCTGCATATTTGAGGAGTTTGGCGGCGTGCCGTAGTGTGGAGCCGGTTGTGTAGATGTCGTCTATTAATACGATTTTTTTTCCTTCTATTTGGGGATTAGAGAGAAGTTGAAATACTTGTGGTAAGTGGATTCTTTCTGTTCGTGATTTTTTAGATTGTTTTTCTGTATGGATTCGAGTAAGTATATTGGAAGGTTGAAGTCCTGCTTCTGTTAAGATTGCCTCAGCCTGATTGAATCCACGCTCATACAACCGTTCCTCACTTAATGGGATCGGTACAAATACATCAGCCACTAATCCTTGCACCTTTTTCCGAAACATTTCCGAAAATACTTTTGCCAAAATATAATCTCCCCGATATTTAAATTTCGCAATGACTGCTTTCAAAAACTCATTATAAACAAAAATAGACGTGTTTTTTTTGAGCACTCCCTGCCACTCGGGATCTTCCTCCCAACGGATACAATCGTAACATACATCCTCGTCACGAAATGGATTGTCTATCTGCTGAAAAGGCCGGCTGCAAATCCGGCATGTCTCTCCTTCTATTCGTTCAAACTTCCCCCTACAATCCGTACAAATGAAAGGTTCTTTCTCGGGTGAAAATAAGGCTTTCCAGCTAATATCCGGACGTATTCGCTCTTGACAAATATAACAATAATCTGAGAAAAAAATGCTCAAAAAAATCCCCCCTTTGATTAGTTACACATCGATCAGACCTCTTGCTATCCCCTCCCGATTCATCATGACAATCTGTCTTTTTGCCTTCATCATTTCATTGGTTTTTCCATAATGAAAAAAGGTAACAACTCCTTTCGGATAATCCTTGCTCCTCCCTGCACGACCGGCAATTTGCACTAATGCACTTTCCGTAAAAATCAAGTCCTCCGCCCCGATGACAGCGACATCGATATTGGGAAAAGTAACCCCTCGTTCCAAAATAGTCGTTGTGAGTAGGAAGAGAATTTCTTTTTTGCGCATTCTTTGTACTTTATCTTTTCGACAAGGATCTTCCGCATGCACTGCTTCGGTGGCTGGTGCAAGCTTTCTTACAATCGGGAGTGCTTCCTCCATTAAGGAAATATGGGGAAAAAAGAGGAGCGACTGTTTGTTGTTTTGCAAACGAGTCTTGATCCAGCATAAGACGTTTTCAGGAAGTTTTCCTTTACAAAGGGATTTTTTCCAATTTCCGCACCAGACAAATTCAGGAACCGGGAGCGGATGACGGTGGTACCTGGCCGGGATCGTGGTGAATGCTCTTTTTCCTGTCCGGCATTCTCTCTGCCACTTTTCATTCGGAGTCGCAGTTAAGTATATCATGGAAGATGTAGGCTTTCGTGCTTGAACGGCCGCATATTGGAGTGCTTCCTCAACTGTATAGGGAAATGCATCCACTTCATCCAAAATCATCGCATCAAAGGCCTGGTAAAAGCGAAGCAATTGGTGGGTTGTAGCAATCGTTAGCGGGGCAAATACATGACGGTCCTCGCTCCCCCCATAAAGAGAAGCAATCGGGATGTCTGGAAATGCGGACTTGAGCCGAGGTGTAAGCTCAAGAACCACGTCTGTTCTAGGAGTGGCGATACAAATTCTTTTTTTCGTAGCGAGTGCGGCCTCAATTCCTGCGAAGAGAACTTCCGTTTTTCCTGCCCCGCAAACTGCCCAAATCAACCACTCTTTATTTTGCAAGATGGCCTCCACCACCCGTTTCGATGCTTCCAGCTGACCTTGAGATAAGGTCCCTTGCCAAGCTAAAATTTTGGAAGATAGTGGAGTATCAGGCACCGGCCCGTTCCAGCCTATTAGTGGTGTACATTCACTAATCCTCCCCATCATAAGACAACGACGACAATAGATGCAGGCTTCTTGGCATCTAGCACACGGATAAACGGCAAACCAGTGTGGCTCCATATTTCCACAACGAACACAATATGGCTTTTTTCCGGCCTTATACTCAATTCCCTTGCGATACGTTATATAGCCATTTTCATAATGTTCCTGAATTTCCTCTAAGGGAAAGGGAATATCGTCAAAAAGAAGCTGTTTACCTGAGAGCAGGAGTTGGAGTTTAGGATTAAATGGGTAATTGGGGTTTGGTTGTGGCTGGGGAATGAGATCCATTTGCGAAATTCTTTTTGATCCATCTGTGTTTGTTATCTGTGGGATGAGTTTGTTATTTAATAGTGCAAATCGCATATTTAGAAACCTTCTTTCCGATTTCTTATAAAAAAATAACTTCTTGACACAAGCAAGGGCTCACAAAAATAAGAAATTTCTTCTCTATGTAAGGGGGAAAATCAATGCAATTTCTTAAGCTGTCCGAAGAATGATGCATCACTTGAAAAATATTTCTCTATAATGTCAGTAGATAGAAATGGAGGAAAGACCACGATTTAAATTTCCTTTACCGTAGATGGTTTATAATATTGGTAAAAAGCTGGGATTGAATTTTAAATGAAAAATAGAGTGTCTAATAAAAAGGGGAATTCATTGTAGTTAAAGTTGTGGATCATAGATAATTAAGTAATCACATTATCTTAGATTCACTCGCCATTGAACCCGAATATGCTTGGTTTAAAGATGGAGTTGTTTTTTAGAATAGTCATATAGAGGCGTGGACAAGTTCACCATGGTAAAAAAACTCCCTGTCCTTATTTCTTTTTAATTCTCGAATCTATTTAAAAATCCTGCTGAAAAGAGTCGAATTTTACTATTTTTCCTGAAAAATTTGGATCACCTACATGAGATTCGACCGATTTCTGCTTCGTTTTTCATGCGAATATACGAACGAGGCAACTAAAAATAAGAAATACGAAGAGCTGGATAGCGATTCAATGTTGACCGAACATAATGAGAAGCCATACGTTGCTAGGGTGTATGTATTAGTCAAAAATCATACTCTTTAAAAATAAAAAAAAATAAAATAAAAAAACCATTCCGATCTAGTCGGAATGGCAGTTATCTTAACCTATTTATTTTTTAATCCAGCCCATGCCCATAGCTCCTTCGCCGAGATGGGTGCCAATGACGGCGCCGAAGTAGCCAATGGTAAATTCAACATTTGGATATAACTTTTCCAGCTCCGCTTTCCACTGATTTGCTTCTTCCTCACGATTGGCATGGATAATGACTGCTTGATAGCGGCCACCAAGTTGAGCGTCTTCGCCAAGCAAGTCGGCGATCCTTTTCAATGCCTTTTTCCGTGTGCGGATTTTTTCAAAAGGTACAATTACCTTGTCTACAAAATGGAGCAGTGGTTTGACTTGAAGAAGACTTCCAATAAAGGCAGCCGCTCCGGACAAACGGCCTCCGCGCTGAAGATGGGAAAGGTCATCAACCATAAAATAGGCGCGGGCATCTTTCTTCAACTCTTCCAAACGTGCGAGGATTTTTTCCGGTTCTTCTCCCCGAGAAGCCCATTCTGCTGCCTCCAATGCATAAAAACCTTGAACCATACAGCTAATCTCCGAGTCAAATGGAAATACCTTAATTCCATCCACCATTGTGCTTGCAGTAACCGCACCTTGATAAGTTCCACTGATGCCGCTCGATAAATGGATGCTGATGACGGCATCATAATCCTTTGAAAGCCTTTCAAAAAGCTCGACAAATTGGCCAATCGGCGGCTGGGAAGTGGTTGGCAGCTCAGTTGTTTTAACCATTTTATAAAACTGCTGCCAGTCCAAATCGACTTCTTCTTGATATACTTCGTTTCCGAAGATAACATTTAATGGGATCATATGGATATTCCACTTATCACGTACTTCTTTCGGTATGTAAGCAGTACTATCTGTGACAATAGCCGTTTTCATATATTACTTACCATCCTTATTATCTACTAATAATATATGTACATTATTTTAAATGAAAAAGAATCAAAATGCATTCTTTTGTACGAAAGTCAAAAAAAGAAGAGCATGCCTATTGTAGCATGCCCTTTTAGATAATTATCGCACTTCCACCCAGCCGTTTTTAATGGCAACGACAACGGCTTGGGTACGGTCGTTTACATTCATTTTTTGCAAAATGTTGGATACATGGTTTTTAACTGTCTTTTCGCTGATATAAAGCGACTCTCCAATACCGCGGTTACTTTTTCCATCAGCAAGCATTTGCAATACTTCACATTCGCGGCGGGTTAATAAGTGCAATGGACGGCGAACTTCCACTGCATGGGAGTATGAGGCCCCCTTACTTACACCTGCAGCCAGTTTACGATACTCATTGACCAAATTGTGAGTAACTTTCGGATGTAAGTAGGATCCACCATCTGCTACTACCCGAACGGCTTCAATCAATGCATCCGCATCCATTTCTTTTAACAAGTAGCCGCATGCACCTGTTTTCAAGGCATGTGTTACATAATTTTCATCATCATGAATCGATAAAATGATGACCTTAGTGTCTGGATATCTATTTACTAGTTCACGAGTTGCTTCCACACCGTTCATTTGCGGCATATTGATATCCATGATGACGACATCAGGGCGATGCTCTTCCACAAGCGCCACCGCTTCGTTGCCATCGTCTCCTTCCGCAACCACCTGAAATGTTTTTTCAAACTCAAGTATTCTTTTAACACCTTCTCTAAATAGTTGGTGATCATCAATAATCACAATTTTTGTTGTCATGATACTGTGCCTCCCCTTAGTTCTTATCTTTTAACTGATTCATTCTTAGTGGTACTTTAATCTTAACGGTTGTTCCTTTGCCAATTTTGGAATCGAAGGTAATTTCCCCACCAAGTAGGTCAACCCGCTCCCTCATCCCAATTAGACCGAAAGAATTCGATTTCTTTTGTGAAAGATCAAATCCCTTTCCGTTATCCTTAATTTCGACTCGAACAGCAGATTCAGTAATTTCCAATTGCACTTTAATTTGGCAGGCTTGCGCATGTTTCAATGCGTTTTGGACCGATTCTTGAATGAGGCGGAATAAAGCCACCTCATAATTGCTTGGAAGCCTTTTTTCTAAGCCAAGATTGATAAATTCAATTTGCGGATGATAATTATGGTACTCTTCAATTGTTTGCAAATATTTTTTAAGTGTTGGAACTAGTCCTAAATCATCTAACGCCATTGGACGCAGATCATAAATAATTCTGCGTACTTCGTAGAGTGCTGAACGCACCATCTTCTTAAAGCTTTGAATTTCCGAAAAAATATCTTCCGGATTTTGCTCACGAATAACGCGCTCAATGATATCAGAACGAACAATGACATTCGCCAGCATTTGTGCAGGACCATCATGGATTTCCCTTGAAAGTCGTTTACGTTCTTCCTCCTGGGCTTCAATAATCTTTAACCCCAAGTCCTGTTTCGCTTTCGCAGTAGCAAACGCCTCACCAAATTGTTTTAAATCACTTTGCAAGTAATTCATTACAACAGATATTTGCGAGATGAGCTGTTCGGCCCGATCAATCGTTTCATTGATTCCAATCAGACGCTGCTCAAGCTCTTCTTTTTTTTCCATAAGCTGCTTTTTATACTGATTGTTAATGGATAGATCCATTTGCAGCTGGTGGGCCCTTTCATAGGCATTGCGGACCTCTTCTTCGGTATATTTTTTAAAATTCATGCTTACTTCTGAAAGCTTTTGTCTTGCCTGAGCAACCTCTTCCTCAAGTTTGCTACCTTCTTCCAAAAGCGTCGTCATCGTTTGTTCGATCTCAGCTAATTCATTAGTGACATTTTCGTAATCCTGACGGCATGTCTCACTAATTTGAAAAATATCACTTTTACTGCATGTAACGGTTTCAATCATTTCTTCCCTAATATCATCAATCGATTTCACTTTCGACAAATTCATACTCATTCCTCCGGGGCCATTTTCCATTAGGCCTTACCATCCTTTTCATCGCTTGAACCGTTTTGCTAAAAACGGCCTCCAAACGAACGACAACAACCTCAATTTCAAAAAAAAGTAGTATAATAATTCTAGTACTCTACTACATTTAGCCTAACAAAAATGTTCACTTACCTATTATATCATTCGAAGGTTACATCCATATTAAAGGTATATTAAATAATTTTTTAATAAAGGTACATTGGTACTTACTCGACCAATAGCATAGCATAAAAATCATGAAAGGAGTCTAATAGCCTAAAATGCTTTCTAAATATTTAACGGTAAAAGAATACGGAGAACACGAAATCATCATTCAAAAATCCCGCTTTATTGCTCATGTAAAAAGAACTGAAACAGAGCAAGACGCCCAGGAATTTATTCAAAAGATAAAGAAAAAACATTGGAATGCTACCCACAACTGTTCTGCTTATTTAATTGGTGAGCATGATCAGATTCAAAAAGCTAATGATGATGGTGAACCAAGCGGCACGGCCGGGGTGCCGATCCTAGAGGTCTTGAAAAAAAGACAGCTAAAAGATACGACAGTTGTTGTCACTCGCTATTTTGGTGGAATAAAACTCGGCGCCGGCGGTCTTATTCGCGCTTATGGTAAAGCAACTTCAGAAGGTCTTGACGCGACAGGTATAGTCCAAAGAAGACTCGTACAAGTTATGCAGGTGAAAATTGATTACACTTGGCTTGGAAAAATTGAAAAAGAACTGCGTGCCTCTGAATATAAAATCAAAGATATACATTATTTAGATATTGTTCAAGTAGAGGTCTACGTTGACGAAAGCCAAATTAATAAGTTTTCTGAATGGATGGTTGAACTGACCAATGGCCAATGTACCATCGAAAAAGGAGAAACCCTTTATCTTGAAGAAGATTTTATTAAATAAATGTAGTCTTTAGGAGAATTATATTAGTACAAATAGAACATAACAATTGGGAAAATTTATGGAAATGGTAATCCTTTTTACATAAGTGAAAATGCAAAGGACTCATGCGACATTTTCTAATGAGTCCTTTTTTATCTGTTTTTTACTGTATTTGTCCTTAGGGTTTGTAAAATATTTAAGATTGGACGATAATTCCTGCCAACAAGGCCGATTTTTTCCGCAATGATTTCAATCATGAGGATGACAACAGCAATTAAAAAAATGGCGCCTCCGATTCGAGCCTGGGAATAGATGACAGCAATTAAACCAAAAAAGGCAGACATGGCATAGATAAGCAGGACAGTTTGCCGATGAGAATAGCCCATGCGGAGCATACAATGATGGAGGTGCTGTTTATCAGGGGCACCTAATGGCTTCTTATGAATAACCCTGCGGAGGATGGCAAAAAACGTATCCGAAATGGGAACAGCCAAAATAATTACCGGAATAACAAACGAAATAAAGGTTACATTTTTATAACCGAGCAGTGAAAGAACAGATATGATATACCCTAAAAATAAGGCTCCTGTATCTCCCATAAAAATGCTTGCAGGATGAAAATTGTAAATTAAAAAACCAATGGTACTCGTAAGTACAATGAGTCCAACAGCCATAACATAAAAATTCCCTTGAATGATAGCCATTCCCGAAATGGTGATTAAAGCGATAGAGGATACACCCGCAGCAAGGCCGTCAAGCCCATCGATTAAATTGATGGAATTTGTAATCCCAACAATCCAAATTATTGTGAAGGGAATGCTTAAAAAACCAAATTGAAGCTGCCCGCCAAATGGGAGATTAATGAAGTTCACTTGCAAATTCCCCCAAAAAACAACCGTACAGGCGGCGGCAAGCTGGCCAATAAGCTTATACTTGGCAGGTAATTCAAATAGGTCATCCAAAATGCCTGTTATAAGGATGATAAAGCTACCAACCAAAATGGCTAAGGAGAATTGGTTCACCGGGTGAACAAGCAGCATTCCAATAATAAAACTAATATAGATCGCTAATCCCCCTAGCCTGGGCATGACCGTTTGATGTACTTTACGTTGATTCGGGCGATCAGTTGCACCGATAAGAAAAGCAAATTTTTTGATAAATGGTGTAATAAAAACAGAAAGAGCAAAACATATGATTAAAGTAATATACAGCATCGGAACCATCCTCCTTGCTAGTCAGTTTGTCCATTAAACAGAAAACAAAAACAAGAAGGAGATAGTAAAAATCGGTAAATAAGACGAGTGGGTTGACACGCCTGTTAAGGATCATTCATAAGAGGTTTAGTTTCATTTCCTTTAGCTGGATAAAAAAAGAGGTCATTCCCAAAGGAATAACCTCTTTTGGCATGAGTTTATCGAATCCATGCTCCGTCTTTACCAACTCTATAACCGTTAATGACAGTGTTCACAGCCATTTCACCATTTGGATATAGGTAGTACCACTTCGTTCCATCCTGAATCCAGCCTGTTTTCATATCCCCGTTTATTTTATCCAAGAAGTACCACTTTCTACCAAGATAGATCCAACCTGTTTGCATTTCACCATTGCTGTTAAAGTAATACCACTTGCCATTGATCTTTGCCCAGTTAACCTTCATATCACCATTTATGGCATCCAAGTAGTACCATTTCCCTTTTTCTTTGTGCCAGCCTGTTTTCATGTCGCCATGACTGTTAAAGAAGTACCACTTGCCATTGATTTTTGCCCAGTTGACCTTCATATCGCCATTTATGGCATCTAAGTAGTACCATTTCCCTTTTTCTTTGTGCCAGCCTGTTTTCATGTCGCCATTACTGTTAAAGAAGTACCACTTTCCGTTGATCCTTGCCCAGTTGACCTTCATATCTCCGTTTGTAGCATCCAGATAGTACCACTTGCCCTTTTCTTTGTACCAACCAGTTTGCATAATACCTTCTTCATTAAAGAAATACCACTTACCATTTATTTGTTCCCAGCCAGTTACTTTGTTACCATTTTGATCAAAATAATACCAATGACCATTAAGTTTTATCCACTTGTGAGTGAGGATCACTTTGAGATGCCGACCTTCGATTTTTGCTGAAATTGGGCCATTTTGTGCCTTTACATAGTTTACCAATCCTTCTATATCAGTAGGGCCAATCACCTTATCCTTACCATCAAGCAATGCCGTATAATTGTCACCGCCACCTGCCATGAAATTATTAACAGTGACTGTATATTCTGCGTCTTCATCAAGTAAGCTTCCATCAGGAAGGTAAATATCAAGAACTTTTTCACCATATGGCAGCTCATTGCTCCATGTATAACTCAACCCAGAAATTTGTAGCATACGAACTTTTTCAGGATTAAATTGTTGGTTTAATAATTCTCTTATTTTTGCACCAGTTAACGTCATTTTCACTAAATCATTGCCAAATGGCTGGATCGTAAATAGTTCACCCCAAGTAATTTCACCAGCATTTAAATTGGCACGGATTCCGCCTGGATTCATAAACGCAAAATCCGTATTCATTTCCGCCCGCATAGAATCAGCTATTAGGTTTCCTAAAGTAGACTCACCGTGCTCATTTTGTTCACCCGTTAATTCTGTTGCAGCTACTCCAACTACTTCGTTAATAATTGGTTCTACATCGGCAACAAACGTTTCTACCATTTCCTTAATTTCTGGATCTGGTGTTACACCTTCTTGGAATGTTGTAACGACTTCAGCCTTTTTGTTTACGATATCCTTTGTTTCAGGGTCAATTTCAAGATCAACATCTGCAATTGCGGTACCAGAAGAATAAGCTTGTACAAGTAGCTTATTATCAACTGTTGCATTTAAGTATCTATGGTCGTGAGCACCAAAAATGATGTCTACTTCATCATCTACTTGGTTAGCAAAGTCAACCACTTCCCCTACTGCACCAGTACCATCTGTATTGGAATATCCTGGATTATGCGCTAAAACAACAATTGCTTTCACACCTTGGGCTTTCAGTTCTTCTGTGTATTTGTTAATAGCTTCTACTTCATCCGTGAACGTTACGCCTTCCACACCGCTTGGAATGACAATGCTTGGTGTATCTGAGTAAACAACCCCGATAAAACCAACTTTTACTCCGCCTACTTCCACAACCTTGTATGGATCAAGAAGCGGTTTATTCGTATTTTTGTCAATAACGTTTGCCGCCACATACGGGAAGTCAGCCCCTTCAAATACCCCATATTTCTCTTTTGTAACAGGATGCTCCCCGCCATGAATGAGGCGAAGCATTTCTTTTACACCCTCATCGAATTCATGGTTACCAAGAGTCCCTAAATCAAACCCAAGTTTATTTAAAATTTTGATGGTAGGCTCATCTTGAAGTAACGCTGAAGCAGGTGAACTGGCGCCAACAGCATCCCCAACATGGACTAACAATGTATTAGGGTTCGTTGCTTCACGCTCTTTCAAATAAGCAGCCAAGTAATCCGCACGTCCAACGGGCTTTCCATTGACAGTTTTGGTTATATCAATTTGACCGTGGAAATCGTTGATGCCTAATATTTGAACTTTCACATTTTCATTTGGAGTTGGAACTTTTTCTTGTACTAATTCAAATAGTTGATACCCTTCCTTCGTTTTGGATGCTCCAAGGTCTTTCACATTTGGTGTTTCACTAAGAAAAGCCAAGGCATCCGGAGAAGAATGAAATACTAATTTGGCCCTTCCTCCTACGGGAGCAATTTGCCAGTTGTTATCAGGAGCTGGATTAATCGTGCCTTTTGAAGAGATATAGTCCATAAGAATTTGACGGTTTTCAAATGGGGAGTCAACTACCACTTTTGCATTTTTTAATTCAGCTAATCCACCACTTCCTCCTGCACGATAATTATTGGTGGCTACAATATACTTTCCATTCGGGTCAACTGGTGTACCGTCAAGCAATGTTAAGTTAATCACACGTTGTCCAACTGGCTTTGTTACATCAATTTGATATTTAACTCCATCTAATACATCATAGTTATATGGACGGAAGTCGTAATCTAGTAATTCTTGATAGCCTTCCTTATTTGGATCAATGGTATTGAATTGTTCAGCTGATTTTTCAATCCACCTTTTTACTTGATCACCAGTGACTTCCAAAACCTTTAATGTATTATCAAACAAGTACAAGTCTGCTGCACTCTTGATTGATACATCACCTTTGGCAATGTTGGTATAGTCCCCTACACCTCCCCGTCCTCCTTTAAATGGAGCAGCAGCAGAAAGGACAGGAACATCCTTATATTCTGGTGCATTTTTTTCGATCCACTTTTTCACATAATCCATTTGCGCAGCGTTTACGATTTGAGTTACCGTATCGTCCATCACGCGGGTAAAGAAGCTGTGCATAGGGATTTTCGTTTCACCAATTTTGCTACGAACGTAATCAAGTGTTGCCTGATGCTCATCTTTTACATTTTTTACAATATTCTCGTCTTCGGCCGTATGGGCATCGACTGGACGAGTGGCTGCTTTGGAATTTGCTTTGTCAACCTTCCATTTACCATTTTTATCTTGAACAAGAGCTAAATCGAGAACGCCCAGGTTATTTCCCCAATAGCCGGCTTCCACTGCATGGATCCCATTAATAGTGCCCTTGTTTTGATCAATTCTAGACTTGTCTTTAAAGGAAGCATCTTCAGGGAATCTCAAGTGTGCATGTCCAAATAGCATAGCATCAATGCCTTCCACTTTTGTTAAATCATAGACTGCATTTTCTGCAAGTTCTTGACCTTCCGACGTAATGTCACAGCCTGAGTGAGCAATGGCGACAATCACGTCAGCGCCCTCTTTTTTCATTTTTGGTATATATTTCTTCGCTTCTGCAACAATATCTTTTACAATCACTTTACCAACTAAGTGATCTTTATCCCATTGCATAATTTGTGGAGGTGCAAATCCAATGACCCCAACTTTTATACTATGTTCTTGTCCGTTATCATCAATAATTTTTTTATCGATCATTTGATAAGGAGTAAAGTAATTTTTATCATTGGAAGGGTCCTTGTCTTGATCATCATGATAAATGTTAGCATTTACAATCGGAAACTTTGCTTCTTCTAACACATCGTTCAGATAATCTAAACCATAGTTAAACTCATGATTGCCAACAATTCCGGCATCATAATCCAGATAATTCATAGCTTTGAAAATGGGGTGTGTCTCATCTGGACCTAGTCTATCCACCTTCGCTACATAGCTAGCAAGCGGGTTGCCTTGGATGGTATCACCTGCATCAAATAACATCGAGTTTTTTACTTGTTCACGTGCCTGCTTAATTAATGTTGCTGTTTTAGTTAATCCATAGTCAGGAACGGGTGCATCTTTAAAATAATCGTATGACAGAACATTGGAGTGTAAATCGGTAGTTTCTAAAATACGTAGAGTAGCTGTAGGAGCCGTTTCAACCGTTCCTTCTGCTTTAACCACACTTGGTAAAACATTGTACGGAATTCCCGAAAACGCTAACACTGAAACCAAAGAAGTAGTAAGGATTCTTCTTTTCATACTTCTTCTTATTTTTCTTCTCACACCTTTTCCGCCTTTCACCAATAATTTATGGCCTGCAACATTATTCTACTAATTATTTTGCAAGATTAATAGTATTTTCTAAAAATTAAGAAATTTAGAGTGATTTTAGTAAGTTATAATTAAAAAAATCCTCTAATAATATAAATCTAGATTTGGTTAATGTAACATCTATATGTAGAATGGCGTCTAATTAAAGGGAAAATAAGAAAAAAAGCAAAACAATGGAGGAGGCGTCATCATCGTTTTCGACACAAAATATCAATTTACGCAAGAAATAAAAAAAGGTAAAATAAAAATAATCTTTGCTTGTTCTAATTTAATTTACATATTTTAAAGGAGTTAGGATATGTCCGAATTTCAACGCCTACAGCGAATAAAACTAAAAAAGAGGAAAGTCCGTAAAAAACGAGTATTTCTATGGTTTGTTGTTCCTTTATTCATTATTCTCTTAAGTGGTGCTGGTTACGCAACTTTCTTAATGAAAAAAGCTGAATCCGTTTTAAATAAATCGTATCAGCCTGTCAAAGCCACTTCAAAGCGGGAGGTCAAGGTAAATCCAGATATGGATAATATCTCTATCCTCCTTATTGGTGTGGACACAAGTAAAAGTCGTGAGAAATTATACGGAGATGCGGTCCGCTCAGATGCACTTATGGTAGCTACCTTAAACCAAAAGGAAAAATCAGTAAAATTACTAAGTATTCCTCGTGACTCCTATGTCCACATCCCAGGTAGGAAAAAGAATGATAAAATTAATCATGCTCATGCCTATGGAGGTACAGAATTAGCGATAGAGACAGTTCAGGAGCTACTTGATATTCCGATTGATTATTATGTAAAAATGAACTTTTATGCGTTTATTGATATCGTTGACTCCCTTGGCGGGATAAAAGTCGAAGTTCCTTATGAAATTGATGAACAAGACTCTGAAGACAACCCAAATGCGATTCATCTGGAACCAGGACTACAAACATTAAATGGCGAAGAAGCCCTTGCTCTAGCAAGAACTCGTCATAAAGATTCTGATTACATGAGAGGAAAGAGACAGCAGGAAATTCTTAAAGCGATTCTTCAAAAAGCCGTTTCCGTCCAATCGATTACAAAACATGGGAAATTAATCGAAGCGGTAGGCGATAACATGACAACAAATATGTCATTTAGTGAAATGAAATCCTTAATGGATTATGGACTAGCCGGTAAAGGGCTTTCTGTTGAGACCATTAACCTTGTAGGATCCGATGAATATATTAACGGTATATACTATTACAAGCTTGATGAAGAATCTCTTGAACAAACGCGAACAATTCTAAAAGAACATTTAGCCCACAATACCACCAACACTGCGGACTCCGGTACCACTATTAATGAAATAAATACTGTAAATGCGGACAAAAAATTTGAAACAAAAGAATATTAAGTTTTAGGGGCTGTCCGGAAAGTGGTATTTCAGCCGAAATCTTTATAAAAGCAAAACCCAAGAATGCTGTTAAATCAACATTCTTGGGTTTTTAATTTGGGTTCATTTTTCTCTTAAATGGACTTTTTAGACAGCCCCTTTTATTCTTGGCCCACAGGTGCTGCAAATGCCCACTTTTTATTTAGAGTAAAATTAATAACTAAGCCCAATCCGGTTGATAGGATTTGAGCCATGGTTGTATAAATATTTAATCCCTTAACCAATAAATAAAGCATCCATGTATTAAACACGATCGATATTAGATTGACTATGACAAATTTCACCAACAAAGAAACTCTAAATAATTTTTCACGAAAAACCCAATTCTTGTTCCAAACAAAGCTGTTAGTCATGCCGAGAAAATACGCAAAAATATTTGCAAATATGTAATTGACTTCAAAATGAATGAACAGTTGAAAGCTAACAATTGTAATGAGTGTATTTAAAAACCCTACAACTCCAAATTTTAAGAACTGCTCCATTTTTAGTTCACCCTTTGAGTTTTAATGTATATTATAACCATAATAAAAGAGCCTAACCACAAGTTGAATGATCCCTGTTAGTTGACAGATTAAATAAAGAGCAGTTTTATCTTAGTGGAGTTATTCTAAATCAAAAAACAATTGAATGAACATTCTACAGGCTTATGAGAAAAAGAAATCTGAACCCTATCTTCATTAAAATGAATGGATGGTAGATTTCAAGAGGCATAGTAAGAAGAGGAAAACAATTTCGATGTTTAGTACCTTTTTCAAAGGAGCTTTAAGAAGCAGTTGTTAGGTGATTAGTGATCTGGCATATTTTCTACGTTTTTAAATCACAATAGACGTTAAAAACAAGTAAGCGGCCTTCCCCCTATGAATATAGAGCAAAAGCCGCTTAGGTCATTCCCACCATCTACTTGAGAAAATGCAACTCAAAATAAAAATGGTCAAGCTTGTATTCATATTATCTATTGCGTACCGTTGTAACAAGCAACACTCTCATCATTTTCATTAACGGGCGGTAATTTTTCCCGACGAGTCCAATAGCTTCGGCAATCAGTTCAATCACAATTAATAAGACAAGGATGAGGAAAAATCCTCCTAAAAGCTTAGCTTGAGAGAAAATGATTGCCATAAGTCCAAAGAATGCTGCCATCGCATAGATGATTAACACTGTCTGTCTATGAGTAAAGCCTAAGCGAAGAAGGCAGTGATGCAAATGCGACTTGTCCGGTGCGGATAATGGCTTTTTATTAACAATTCGTCGAATAATCGCAAAGAATGTATCAGAAATCGGAACACCAAGAATAATTACCGGCACGATAAAGGATATAACGGTTACGTTTTTAAAACCTAACAAGGAAAGTACAGATATTATATAGCCAAGGAATAAAGCACCTGTATCTCCCATAAAGATTTTTGCTGGATGGAAATTATAGAATAAAAATCCAAGAGTACTTGCCAATACAAGTGATGCGACTGTCGTTACAAAACCGTCTCCCATAATAATCGCCATTCCAGAAATCGTAATAAGGGCGATCGAAGAGACACCAGCAGCGAGACCATCCAATCCATCAATTAAATTGATGGCATTTGTCACCCCAACAATCCAAATGATTGTCAATGGAATACTTAAATAGCCAAAGTCAACCTGCCCTCCAAATGGTAGATTAATAAACTCTACATGTACTCCACCCCAAATAACAACAATAGAAGCAGCAACAATTTGAGCAAGAAACTTAATTTTGGCTGATAACTCAAGAATATCATCTAGGATTCCTGTTATTATAACAACACTGCTACCAAGAATAATTGGCATCGTATATGGTGAATCTGGACGAAGAATAATCATCCCTAAAATAAAACTTAAGTAAATCGCTAATCCACCAAGTCGAGGCATAATTTTCTGGTGAACTTTTCTATGGTTCGGTTTATCTGTTGCCCCAACTTTGAAGGCTAATTTTTTAACTAAAGGAGTCAGCAGAATAGAACTAATAAAGCATATAAACAAGGTGATGTAGATCATCTTGATCCTCCTCATTTCTATTTACCCATCCATAATTTTGACGGCAGGGTTAAACGGAGCAACTATCTAGGTTACTTCTAAGTTCGTAATCTATTTAACAATGAATTTCATATAGGTCAGTGTACATACCATGTGGATTATATCACAGAAAAAAATTGGATGTTAATTGGATTTTCACTCCACTAATTTCCAAATTTAATCCAATAAAACTGGCTTTTTAAAAAGTTGAATCTGTACAATTGCCAATTGATTATCACGTCCAATCGTATTAACGGCAAAGAAACAATGAGCTGTCACATAGATAATTGATATAGAAGCTTCCTAACACTTTTTCTACTAAACTTTCTTTGAATACTTGCTTCATCCATTTATAAAATATTTATCAAAGATTACTATATCACGAATTATGACGAAAAACATAGCATAATTGTTACAATTTTACAGAAATTTTGGGCGCATTCCCCAAAATTTTAAAGCCGGAATTAATCCGGCCCTTTCATAAAAATCGGAACAGAAAGTATTGTTTATTTATCGCAATACAATCTGTAAGTATTGTAGATGCTTTTCGCAAAGGATTCAAGGGAAAATCGCTTTGATACATAATTGTAAAATTTAATTCCCATATTTGATAAATTGTCTTTTTCCTTCAATTTAACAGCAGTAGAAATGGCGGAAACGATTTCTTCCTTTTCATCTCCTCTTACAATGAACCCATATGATGAATCTGGAATCATTTCACCGACCCCGCCAACATCAGTTGTAATGACCGGCGTACAAGACCTTGCTGATTCTAATAAAACAAGTGGAAAGCTTTCCGTCTGTGACGTTAAAAGGGTAATATCCGCCACATCGTAAAAGGCATCGACATCCTCCCTATGTCCAAATAAGGTGACACAATGCTCCAACCCTTTTTCCTTTATTAGTTTTCGGAGGTCATCTTTAAGCGGACCGTCTCCCACCAACAACAATTTTATTTGTGGATGAAGCTGAATCGCTTTTTCGACAGCATCAATGGCAAGTTTATGTCGTTTTACGGGATCCAATCGTGCTACCATTAATATGACGAAATCCTCTACGGAAAGTTTCAATTCTTCACGAGATAATTTTTTATTAGGCGTAAAACTGAAATCAATTCCATTATAGATTGTTGTAATTTTTTGAGTACCAACACCAAATTCTTCCAACATTTCCGTAAATCTTTTAGAAATGGCAAAATAATGGTCCGGTTTTTTTAATACCGCCAAATTTAACTGCGTAAACAGCTTCCCTTTCACACCTCTTCCAAGAAAATCATTTCTAGGATCGCTGTGAACGGTTGTCATCCAAATGACAGAAGTAAATTTTTTGATTAAATAGCCATAAAGATTGGCTCTTGGCCCATGGGTATGTAAAATATCGATCTTTTCTTCCTTTATAAACTTGATAATTTTGAACAGGATGGACAAATCGTAACGTGAAGTTTGTTCAAAGGTAACCGTATGAATGCCTGCTGCTTTTGCTTTTTCTTCAAAAATTCCCTTTTCAAAAAGTCCTAGAAAAAATTCGTCCTTGTTCAGTTCTTTTAATAAAGAAAGGATATGAACCATCCCGCCTCCTGATTCATTTCCGGCATTTAAATGCAAAACCTTCATTATGGTGTCCCCTTTTTATAATCCTTACGGTTGCTAAATTTCATCATGAACATACGAATGATAAATGCTGGAAGAGCCAGCATACGTCGCCATCGGCTCGGCTGCTTGATAAGTCGGTACAGCCATTCCAAATTTAGCTTTTGCCAAATAACAGGTGCTCGTTTTACCGCACCAGCAATAACATCAAAACTTCCTCCTACCCCAATAAACAAACCTTTTTCAAATTGAGGAATATTTTCAGCAATAAATTTTTCCTGCCTTGGAAATCCAAGTGCCACAAAAACCATGTCCGGCTTTGCTTGTTTTATTTCTTCCGGAATCTTATTCTCATTCCAATCGAAATAACCGTCATGATAGCCAACAATTTTCAAATTTGGATATTTATCTTTAATGTTCAAAATCGCTTTCTCAATGACTTCTTTTTTTGCCCCGAGAAAATAGGCACTCCAACCTTTTTCATTACCAATTTTCAATAAATCCTGCATAAGATCAAAGCCCGGAATCCGTTCCGGAAGTGGATTTCCAATAATTTTAGAACCGATGATTACACCAATCCCATCAGCAATAACATAATCTGCCCCATTGACAATTTTTAAGTATTCTGGGTCAGCTTTTGCATGCATCACGATTTCTGGGTTCGCGGTTACCAAAAATGTCTTTTTATTTTCTTCGATTCTCTTTGTTAAGATTTGCAAAAGACTACCCTTTGTAACATAATCGAACAAAATATTTAATATATTTATTTTTTTTCTATTCATGGTACTCCACTCTTCTCTTAAAAAATTTCGATAATTTATATTTTTTGACAAGAAAAAAGGCAAGAACCTTTTATTAGACATGGTTGTCCATGAGGAATCCTGCCAAATGGCTAAACTGAGTATAATGTTTTCACTCATGATTATCAACTAATAACTAAAATGCCCTTCATGGAAACCTTGGCAGTCTAGTGCTATATTTGGTATGTTGTCTATTGTTATACAGACCACCTATTTGCATCAAATCTTGTATAAATGTTCGTTTATTTAAAATAACATAATATTAGGTTATAATAAAATCTACAATAAGTTAAAGGGGATAACTTTGAATGAATATTCAGCAGCTTTTGAAAAAAGGGATGAAAGCCATAAATGAAAATGGGCTGGGAAATACCTTGCAAAAGATTCAAAGAAGGACAATCACTCAGATCGGAATTAATAAATGGCTAAGAAGTGACAATCCTCAACTAAAGGCAATTTATGACAAAATATTAAATCAATATAAAAATAAAGAAATTAACGGGCTGGTTGTATTAACTTCTGGGTTAGAGTTTGAAGAGCTTTATAACCAACGGACTATTAACCTGGCTAAGTATTTATCTGATCATGGGCTAGGTGTTCTTTTTATTACTTGGCAATGGGATGATCAAGAGAAGCTTAAGAAAAGCTATCAAACCGTTTATAAGAACATCTATCAAGTACCGGTATATGATTTTACCTATGAATTAGATAAATTAAAGATACTTGACGAAATTGAAAATAAAATCTATATTACCACCTTTCCAGCCAAGCTGTTTTACAAAAGCATCGAGCAGCTTAAGCAATCTGGCTACCGAATCATTTATGACATCATGGATGAATGGGAAGAGTTTTATAAAACAGGAGATGCCTCCTGGTACGAAAGAAAGATTGAAGAACAATTTGTGCAAGTATCCGATTTAGTAACCGTTGTATCAAAACCTTTAAAGGATAAGTTTTCCTTTATTCGTGAAGATATTTATGTAATTGGTAATGGTTATACCGCTGCATTGTCTGGGAGAGGCAATATTGCATTGAAGGAAAAAGCGGAAGATCAGCGAATACATATTGGCTACTTTGGTCATCTTACCTCATCATGGTTTGATTGGGATCTAATTCTGTCATTAGCTGAAAACGACTCATTCTATTTTCACTTTATCGGCCATGGGGCGCCGGAAGAAATTTTGCAAAAAATTGAAGCCCTACCAAACTGTAAATTTTATGGAAAGGTTCATCCAAGCGAGCTTTATAAGTTTGTGGAGAAATGGCATATTGGCATCATTCCGTTTAAACATAGCAAGCTTTCAGAAGCGGTTGATCCTATAAAAATATATGAATACCTGTATTTTGGATTACCAACGGTCTCAACCGGAATTCCGCATATCGGAAACTATCCACTTGTTACCCATTGTAATAATCAATTGGAAGTAAAGGCAGCTATTGATAATTATTATGAACAGTTAATGACTGGTAAGCTGGACTTAGCCGATTTGGATGACTTTTTAGGTAAAACGACCTGGGAAGCACGTTTCAACGAAATGATGTCATTACTAAATAAATAGTATAGCGACTATGACACCTAAATTCGGTATTATTTCTTACAGTTAGACTTTAAAAATTAGTAAACATGTTATGAATCTAACTATCAATG
This sequence comes from Neobacillus sedimentimangrovi, assembly GCF_010614825.1. Taxonomy (NCBI): domain Bacteria; kingdom Bacillati; phylum Bacillota; class Bacilli; order Caryophanales; family Bacillaceae; genus Neobacillus; species Neobacillus sedimentimangrovi. The sequence continues at coordinate 69,866 of NZ_JAAFZF010000007.1, read as the reverse complement.
TAGATTTTAAGAAAAATTTAACGGGGCTGTCCGGAAAGTGGTATTTCAGCCGAAATCTTTATAAAAGCAAAACCCAAGAATGCTGTTAAATCAACATTCTTGGGTTTTTAATTTGGGTTCATTTTTCTCTTAAATGGACTTTTTAGACAGCCCCATTTTAGTATATTCTTACTGCCTACTATGGAGGAGTAATGTTCAAAACCATTTTTTCTTATTATTTATCCTGATATCCATTAGGATGGCTTTGATGCCATTTCCATGCAGATTCAATAATTTCCCTTAATGAAAATTTCGCTTTCCAGCCTAGAGCATTATAAATCTTTTGTGATGATGCTACAAGTTGGGGCGGGTCTCCTGCGCGACGGTCTGCCATGACCACATTTGCCTCTTTTCCAGTAACTTCCTCACACATTTTAATTACTTCTTTTACAGAAAATCCTTTTCCATTTCCTAAGTTAAATGTCTCAGCCGTTAACGTTCCATCTAATAAGCTTTGTAGGGAAAGAATATGAGCATTAGCTAAATCCGTGACATGGATATAATCACGAATACACGTGCCATCAAAGGTATCATAGTCAGACCCAAAAACAGTAATTTGGTCTCGTAATCCTACTAAATGCTGTAGAATAATTGGAATCAAATGTGTTTCCGGGGAATGATCTTCACCGATAGATCCAGATTGATGGGCCCCAGCAGCATTAAAGTAACGCAGAGTAATATAAGATAACCCATAGGCATCATGAATATCCTTTAATATCTGCTCAATCATCAACTTAGACCGTCCATAAGGATTGATAGGATTTGTCGGTGTATTCTCAGTGATCATGTCACAATCAGGAATACCATAAGTAGCAGCCGTTGAGGAGAAAATAAACTTATTTACTTTATGTTCAATCATTTTCTTCAATAATATCAGAGTAGCACCGACATTATTTTCATAGTATTTCATCGGGTCTATAACAGATTCACCGACAAGGCTGTTCGCTGCAAAATGCATAACCGCTTTTATCTCGTATTTTGAAAAAATTTTATCTAATACAACGGGATTACCAAGATCACCTTGTTCGAACTGCGCCCTGTTATCAACGCTTTCCCTATGTCCTGTTGAAAGGTTATCCAAAACGACAACCCGATAATCTTGATCCAACAGTTCTCTTACGGTATGACTGCCTATATAACCAGCACCGCCAACAACTAAAATCATTGTAACTTCCCCTTTATTTTAATATTGAACGATAAAGCTGCTTGTATTTTTGAATCATAATATGATTGCTGAATTTTTCATGAAAGTCCTTTTGCGCTTGCTGTCCAATGGCAGCCCGCTTTTCAGGATGACCAATAAGAATCTTCAACCTATCCACGAATGCCTCAACATCCTTTTTTTCTACAATAAATCCATTGACTCCATCCTGAATCACTTCGGCTGTATTTCCAACATCAGTGACAACAACTGGCTTCCCGTATGCGAGTGCCTCTAGTAGAGTAAGTGGAGCTCCTTCCCAAAGAGAAGGCATCGCAAAAATATCCATCACTTTAAACAATTCGTTTACCTTAGAAACATGACCAATAAACCGAATATTTTCTATCCCTTCGGCCAGTTTTTTTAACGATTGACTGTACTCTTCTGTCCCTTCTCCTGGGATTAAAAACACTAGATGGTTATATGTTTCATTCAAGCGTTTAGCTGCTTCAATAAAGTATTCAAGTCCTTTTTGAACATCAAGTCGAGATAGAGTGCTGATAACCAAAGAGTTTTCAGGAAGGCCAAATTCCTTTTTCAGTTCCTCTTTCGTCCGTTCAGTCGGGACGATTCGTTCTGGGTCAATCGAATTGGTTATAACCACACATTTCTTCTGGTCGAACACCTTAAAATTAGCCAGATTAAAATTTTTTACCGGCGTCGAAACAGCAACAACTGCATCCACTAAATTGAGATAGTAGCTATACTTTAACCTTCCCCATGGATTTTCAAAAAAGTGATAAGTATTATGGGTAGTTTCAATAACTTTCGCATTCGTCCGCTTAGCTGCCTTGATAGCGTCAAAGGAAAAATGGACTTGAACTATTTCAAACTTGCCTGCTTGAATATAGTTTTTTAACGCATTGATTCGGGCTGATTTTTTAGTTTCATTTATTTCATGACAAATAAACCCATTTTCCCTAAGGCGATCAGCAACGACTCCGCCTTGAAAACAAGCAGCGCTTACCTCGAACTCTTCATCATTCGTATTTTTAACTAAATTATAAATAACTTCTTCTAAGCCACCTTTATCCAATGTATCACAAACATGGAGTACTTTAATTTTTTTCATCCGTAAAACCTCATTTTTTATAGTAAAACGATTAAAACTTTTGTTTATTCACCCTTCATTTCTTTTAACTTTTTCTCCATAAACTCTAATAAGCCGTCTTTTAATTCTTTATTTTGAAGGGCAAATTCAATAGTGGTTTCAATGAAACCTAGTTTTTCACCAACATCGTATCTTTCACCCTCAAATTGAAACGCAAATACTCGCTGAATTTTATTAAGCATTTGAATAGCATCAGTTAATTGAATTTCTCCACCCGCACCAATTTCTTGCCTTTCCAGGAACATAAATATTTCCGGTGTCAAAACATATCTGCCAATAATCGCTAGATTGGATGGGGCTGTTCCCGGTTTTGGCTTTTCAACAAATTGACGAACCTGATATCGGCGTCCTTGTTGTTCTAACGGATCAATGATCCCATAGCGATGTGTCTCTGAGTCAGGAACCTGTTGAACTCCAATGACAGAAGAAAGGGTATTCTCAAACTCATTAATTAACTGGCGTAAACACGGAGTTTTTGCTTGGACAATATCATCGCCTAACAGGACTGCAAATGGTTCATTTCCGATAAAGTTTCTTGCACACCATACTGCGTGTCCAAGTCCTTTTGGCTCCTTTTGGCGAATATAGTGAATATCCACTAAATTGGACGAGGCCTGAACCTTTTTAAGTAGATCAAACTTACCTTTCTCCTGAAGAATCTGTTCCAATTCAAAAGCATGGTCAAAGTGGTCTTCAATGGCTCTTTTCCCTTTACCCGTTACAATGATAATATCCTCAATTCCAGATTCAATCGCTTCTTCAACAATATATTGAATTGTAGGTTTATCTACTATTGGAAGCATTTCTTTCGGCATCGCTTTTGTAGCCGGCAGGAAACGAGTACCTAAACCGGCAGCCGGGATTATTGCTTTTCTCACTTTTCTCATAAAAGCCTCTCCTTAAACCCTAATAAATGTTCAATTTTTATCATTTTATTATTTCATAATTAACATGTTCAAACAAGATTCGCCTAGTCCCAAAAAAATAGCCGACTTTATTTAAAGTCAGCTTTTCCATCCTCTATGTGGTTACTCGTTTACCATTTAAATAACGATAAGCATACCCAAGTATTATGAAATAGAACATCGTAAATACATCATTTTCGAGAATATTATATACTGCACCGCTGACTACAGCAGCAATAATAAAGTATATAAGAATCGGAGAAAATTTAAAGTCTTTTCTAAGATCCCAAGTAATTTTTATCAATAAAATAACCGTTATAAGCATGAGTAAAACTCCCAATGTTCCCGTTTCGGCAATCAATTGGGTATATTGGTTATCAGAATAGAAATTGCCATAAATCTCATATTTATCATATATAGGTGAGGAGTAAATAAGTGTTGCTGATCCTCCATATGTTCCAAAACCATAACCCATTACTGGTTTATCCAAAAATACATCTAATGCCTTTTTAAAATAGTAAACCCGACCGTCAGCATTACTTAAAGCAATATTTTCTTCAGAGAAAGCGCCGGAAAAACGGTTTATTCCTTTTTCCCTATGGCTGGCTTTGCTGTCTTTCTCTTTCGAAACTTCCTCATTGGATGCTTCCTGTCTTGCCTGATAATCTTCTACATAACTAGTCGCCTTTTCAACACCTACATATAAAATAAATGCGGATACGCAAATAATGAATAATGGCTTGAGTATCGAGAATTTCCTTGTAACAAATAAATACACCGGTAAAAACGGAATAAGTGTCAAAGCCACTCCCCTAGAATAAGTCAAAATAAATACTGTTGCAATCAAGATTAAACATGCAAAGATAAGCGCCTTTAATTTACCTTTTGTCTTCTCTAACAAATAAAAACCAATAATGATGGTAATTAATAGGAACATGGCTGTCTCATTTGGACCACCCATCAAACCATATACTCGCTGTGCATTTGTATAGGCAAGCTCCATTTGCTGCCAAACCTCAGGAAGAAACAGAGTACGAACAGAGATTTTCTCGACTAATCCCTGCAACGAGAGGAATACAGCATAAAAGAAGCTTGTATAGGCAAAATCGTTAATATCCTGTTTGGATACCTTCATTTTATTCACGATATAAAAGAGCAAATAGAAAAGCCCAAATGCACGAACCTGAATAATAATCGCCTTTATCGAAACTCCCGTAATTAAGGCCGATATCGTCCCAATAATGAGGAAGGCAAAAAATGCTAATTCAAACGGGTGAAATTTAAATAGTTCACGTGGATTCTTCCGATACGTATAAATAGTTTTCAGCAACAGCATGAAGATAATAATATCTCCAATTATTTTGAATCCCGGATTATAGACGGTTAAAAATGCACGAATAGGAACAAAAATGATTAAAAATAAGATTCCAATTTTCTCATCATAAAATATGAACAAGGCCAAGAGGAAAGAAATCAATGCTCCAACAAGAGAATGTTGAATAAACAAACCCGCAATGACTAAAGAAATTCCAGCTAACAGTAATTTAATGCGTTTATTCGTAACACTTGACATATGACTACCTCTTTATTCAAATAGTTAGTATTACCTTGATGGAAAAAATGATAAACATCAAGGGTTTCCAGAACATCTTTTGTTCATTTTATTAGTATACCAAGCATAGGTCAGTAAATCTAATAATAAATGCATTTTTATTATTTGTCATTTAAATAGTAAGAGGGAGTAATTAACTCCTGTTCTCTCATACAGCTGCACATATCGTTATGTATACGGCGGTTCAATCAAAATGAGTAATGCCAAAAATCATGTTTTTCATTTCTTAAATAAATTTTTCTACCATCTATCATTCATCCCCCAAAAGGATTCTACGGAATTCACCGTTTCCATCCTCAAGTGAGGTTTTACTTTCTCTTTGGTCATTGTGATGCTTTGAAAGTCCACGGCCCTTCTCTTCTGAATTATTCAGTCCCTTCCGATTAAGACCAGTTCGCGCACCTATCTTTATTTACCCAATATCACTTTTGGCAGTAAGGACTTTGTTTTGTTATGATTGGCAAACAAGTTCGTGTTCTTGGGACCAAAAATTTGCTACCGTTTCCTTCAAATTCCACTTCTACCATGGGCGGCTCAGAACATTCCCCTTCAGTTACACTCATGCCAAAAAACTCGGGGTGTTAAAAATCCCCGAGTTTTTTGAACTACTTTTCCCATTTAAATGTATTACTTTCTGATAGGACTTTTTCATTCGAATCCATTACCTTTACTACAATATCCATACTGCTACTGTTCTTTGGAAGAGGAACACGGATTTCATTTTCATTCCCGGATAACCTTTCAATATATTCATCATTTACATAAACATAACTTCTTCCTGTGAAGTACTCACCCTTGATAACTAGTATTTTCTTTCCGTCTGATGTTTCCACGGAAGCATCAGTTATTTTCGGGTTCTTATATCCTAACCGATATTTTGGACTCGGCTGAAAATCCTTTTTACCTCTTATACCGTATTTGTTTCCAAACAACATATCATACTGTAGCATTTTAATTTCATTAACGATTTTCTCATCTACTTTTTGTTGTGTAAGGAAATCCGGTCTAGTGATCCTTGTTAATTTACCCTTTTTATATTGATCTAATAAATAATCTGTTAAATAATTCCCTCTAATTCCTACACGGTCTAAAAGAAGCGGTCCAATCATATTGGCACTAATTTTTAAGTCTTCTTTTTTATTAGAATAATTATCCCAAATAAGGATTGGCGTCGAGAACATTCGCTCGTATTCTACAAAGTCTTGCGATTCATTATAATACTCTGCCTGGCGATATACTTTATAATCATCTCCCAATAACGGCAAATGATCTCCAAAGAAAACAACAATAGTTTTCTTTTTTGTTTCTTTTAATTGGGAAATAAGACTTTTCAGCTCCTTATCTACATCCGTTAAATTATCAGAATAAACCTCTAGCAAATTCTCGGCATCCTCTGAAAAAGACTTACCGTTTTTCAACTCTACTTCAATGTTGGCATTTTCTTTCTTTCCAACTGTAGGATATGGGCCATGATTTTGTGTGGTAACTGCAAAAATAAATTGGGGTTTATCACTTTTTTGATTGATCTTTCGCATAATTTCATCCGTAATCGTTTTATCATGTATGAAATTTTGATCCGGAATTGGGTTTGCAATATATTCCAAACTTACAAATCGGTCAAAACCAAGGTTTTGATAAACGGAAGATCGCTGATAAAACCAGTGATGATATGTATGAATCGCAGTTGCCTCGTATCCGTGATTTCGAAAAATAGTTGGCAAAGACGGTAATGGATTTTTTACATAATGCAAATACGGTATGGAACCTGCAGGTAAGAATTGAGTGGATATTCCAGTTAATGCTTCAAATTCTGTATTCGCAGTCGAACCGCCAAATACCGGCACCGTCAACCAACCAGAGGTTTCCTCTTTTTGTAATTGATGAAAATAGGAAAGTGGATCTTTATTAAACTGAACATTTTTAAGCTCTAATGGATCCCAGAACGCCTCACTCATAATGACTACAACATTCGGTTTATCATTATCCTGATACGATGGTGCTTCAGTTGAATGAATGATTCGTTTAATTTCCTGCTTAGAATAATTACCTGGACTTTCTAATGTAAGCCATTTTAAATTTAGAACAAAACCCGCTATCACTCCATCTTGACTCGTCGTAGCTTTCTGATCCCATGCTAAATAGGAAATATTTAAATTTCTTTTCAAAAACGTATCTTCATTTTTAATTTCTCTGTTTAAAATAAAAAGAAAAGCTAAAAATAAAGAAATAGCTGTCACAATTTGTATCCAATTTCGTTTCTGTTGATTGGGAACCTTATAAACAAGAAAAGCTAGTAAAACAATAACAACTATTATTCCGACTATAAGCCCGATAAGTACTTGGTTGGAAAAGTACTCGAGCATATTAGCTGCTTCTGCTCCCATTACAAGGTCAGAGGGAATCACTGGCTCTCCTCGTATTTCCAATTTAATCCTACTTGCAATACTTAAAATAATAAATGGGACTGTCAAAACAAAAGAAGCGATAATATATATTTTTCTCCGAAAAATTCTCAATACACTAAAAAACAATAATAATAGAATAAAATTATAGGTAAATGGTTTTGTAAACCCTTTCACCCAAGTATATGCCTCCTGAAAACTTCCTCTATATACCCATTCCATAATAAAAATAAGAAGATATGCATGTATTCCTGTTATGATAAATGCAGTAAGTGTTTGTTTAATTTTATTCCACATAAAGTTCTCCTTTCTTGCAGTATTATCCTTTAGGAATATATAATTCGACTCTTTTTATACTATAAAAAAGGATAACACCTTTCAAGTTAGTAATTCGATGTATTTTTTTTGACATTTCTAAACCTTTCCTTTATTTAGCATTTTTTCACAAACAATATTCTTGTTATTCATTGATTTACATGCCATTTTTGTGTAAATTGGATGATAGGTTGCATTTTTCGACAATATTAGGAGGCATCCAACATGATTCAAATAGCTGACTTAAACAGCCCTTTGCGAGCAGTACAACTTACACTCCTTGAGATGATGTTAATCGTTGATCATATATGTAAAACCGAAGGGATATCCTATTGGATAACGGATGGAACCCTACTCGGTTCGGAAAGACATAAAGGGTTTATTCCTTGGGATGATGATGCTGATATTGGGATGCTTAGAAAAGATTATAATAAATTTAAAAAAATAGTCGCATCCAAGCTACCTGAAAAATTTAAAGTGGAAACGGAAGAACTCCATACTCACGGTAAACATAATTGGTTAAAAATTATTTATCTGGATGACTTTGAATGGATTGACTGGCATGGTATCCAACGAAAAGGGATTTCTCTAGACATATTTCCATATGACTATGTCCGTAAACCAAATAAAAAAACATTGATAGAGAAAATGGTCTTTCGGATCGCCAGCATTCGATATCCTGATGATGCAAATAATTTGAAAAATAAATTACGTAGATTGATTAATAAGTCCCGGGTTCATGACATATATAATCTCTTCAATAAAGAGTCAGGCTATGTGACCTATGGGATTGAAACACCATATTATGGTTATGCCTATTATAATGTAAATGATATTTTTCCTTTGAAAGAAGGAATCTTTGAAAATCATGTATTTAAAATCCCACATAACCCTCATAATTATTTATGTACTGTATACGGTGAAGACTATATGAAATTACCGGAGGAAAGTAAACGGATTAGTCATATGGCTAATCTTCGATTTTCAAATTAGGACTGCACTCGGTTATATGTAGAAAGGGCATGTTTGGGTATGACACAGAAACCATCACTTGTTAAAAATATTATTTACAAAATATTACTCAATGTATTTAATCTTATTATTCCGATTTTAGTAGGACCTTATGTATATCGGACATTAGGTGCCCACTCCATCGGGAAGGTTCAATTATCCGAAACAATTTTTAACTATTTTTTCATTTTTGCCGTTTTTGGTGTCTACCAATATGGCCTAAGAGAAATGAGCCGGATAAAAGGTGATCCAGTCAAGGTAAATCAGTTTTTTACAAGTATGTTAACGATCAGCATTGGTACGAGCATCATCTCGTTTCTGGTTTACCTATTATTTTCATTTATAGGCTATCGGGATGATGCGATATTTCCTATTTTAATGCTTTATTCGATTAACTTAATTGGAAATATTTTATATATAGAATGGGTTAACGAAGCGAAGGAAAAATATGATTTTATCACGATTAAAACTGTCCTTATCAAAATTGTATATATAATTTTACTGTTTTCCCTTGTAAAAACAAGTAATGATTATTTCGAGTATGCATCTCTGCTCATCCTTACTACTGTACTTAATAATATTGTAAGTTTCATATATATTAAGCGAGAAATAAAACTCGATTTTTCCAACATTTCAATTAAAAAGCATATTAGGCCATTATTACTCGTGGTCTTTTTTTCTAATGCAAATATCCTATATAATCAGCTCGATCGATTTATGTTAGGAGAGTTCGTTAATGAAGCATCTGTATCCTTCTATGTTATGGCGCAGCAAATCATGGGAATCATTAATACCTTAATGCTTAGTATTATACAGGTAACGATTCCCCGTCTTTCCTATCTGTCAGGAAATGACGATGAAGATTCCTATCTTATTTTGTTGAATAATATCTCAAAAGTATATTTTGCATTCCTATTTCCAGCCTCCATTGGGCTGCTAATTGTCTCTGATACAGGGATTCTCTTATATGGCGGTAAGGAGTTTATAGGGGCTCAAACGACACTAGCCGTCTTTGCTATATATATGATTTCTATTGGAATTGAGTCCATTCTTTCGAATCAAGTAATTTATGTGAAACAAAAGGAAAACATTCTAGTTAGACTCGTTTTTATTTGCGGGCTAATCAACCTGATTTTAAACACAGTCATGATTCAACTAGATCGGTTTACACCGACGACAGCGATTATTACTACAGCGGTTGCCAATTTCCTTTTAGTAGCATTCGAATACATCTATATCCGTAAATATCTAAAAATCAACTTTTCCTTATTCAATTTTTCAAAGATTAAATATCTTTTTTATTCCTTAGTGTTTATTCCAATTTCGTTTTTACTAAGATCATTTATCTCACATTACATTATTTTGTTCATCGTTACTATTGCAGTTTGTATCGTTGTATATGGTGCCATTCTATTTATTACAAAAGATGAAGTTTCATCTATGTTCTTAAATAAAATAAAAGCCCAAATTAGTAAATTTACAAAATAATCATTCCAAATGAGTAGGATGGGGTAATCAACTCCCATCCTCTCATTGTATTGGTATAGAACGGATCTAACAAAACCATGTTCTTCCTTTCGTGAATAGCGGTGCTTTTTTGGTATCAACAGTTAATCCTTCCTGCAAAAATTTCCACACAGGATTCTACGTTTTCGCAATCATTGTACATCCAATTTACCCCTTTTAAAACACCCCCATTAATGGGCGCAAAAAAATAAAAGACAGAGAAAACTCTCTGCCTTTTTCTGATTTATACTAATTTATTGAATCCATGCCCCGTCCTTACCGAGAACATAGCCACCAATGGTTGTATTTTTAGCCATTACACCATTACCGTACATATAGTACCACTTACCTCCTGTATACACCCAACCGGTTGCCATTTTGCCGCTAGATTTTAAATAATACCAATTTCCGTCCCAATACAGCCAGCCTGTTCTCATGTCACCACTTTTATTCAAATAATACCAGCCGTTGTCATAAGCCCATCCTGTTTTCATTGCACCATCAGAACCTAGCAAATACCATTTCCCGTTATCTTTCAACCAACCAGTTTTCTTGACGCCATTTACATAATAATACCATTTACCATTTGAATACTTCCAATAGCCGTTCTCCACTACACGTTTGGCACCAATATATCTTTCAGCATAATAAGAAGTGGATAAAGAACTGATCGTTACTTTATCCGCACCACTGGATGCATGGACAAATTGATTGTCATCCAAGTAAATGCCTACGTGGGATGGTCCAGCCTTATAGGTAGTAAAGAAAACAAGGTCACCTGTTTCCAACTCACTTTTTGAAACAGGTTTTCCTACCTTATAGATATCTGCTGCCGTACGTGGCAAGGAAACACCGACTTGCTTATATGTATAATTAATAAAGCCAGAGCAGTCAAAACCTTTTGGTGATGTACCTCCCCAGACATATGGGGTCCCAATTAAACTTCGACCAACCTTCGCAGCCTGTTCACCTTTAGATGCAGCCTCTGCCTTATGTCCCCCAACTACACCTCCTAGAAGTAGAGAACATGAAAGTAACCCACTAATTAATAACTTCTTCATGACAACCTCCGCCTAGAACTCTCTCATTTGTTAATTCTAGTATCTCATAAACAATGCTAGATTTAATTTACAGTTCATTATTAATAGTATTACAGCAATATTTCAAAAACTGACTTTTTTCGACTATTTTCATAGAAGTTATTCATGAAACAATGACAAAAAGCGAGGCAGACATGTAATTTCCTGCCCCGCTTCACTATCTAAAGTGATTAATTTGAAGTGTTCTCAACTTTAAACAATAAGAGTTAAGTTTTACTTTTCAACCAACTTTTTCACTTTTTCTAAATCCTCCAAAGAGTCAATTTCATAGCTATCATTAGGATGAATCTCGTGGAGGTAAACGTTCAATTTACGAATATTATCCTTGACGATATCATCCCAGTATAAGTTCTTAAAATCCCCACCAGCGACCGCTTCTTCTAGCTTCTTGACTATATACCGACCGTCTTCTTCCGTCCAATAAGAGACTCCACAGAGGATGTAATCATTCGCACCATCTCCTGGGATGAGATCGGTTATTTTGTAATGATCATCAAAACGAATCATCCACTCGTTTTTAAATTCTGGTTTCCTTGCGCTAAAATACATGGAAGTCTTCGGACTCTCTAGTAAAAAGTTACGATTCAAATAATTATCTGCATCAATAACATAGGAATTAGGAAGATATTCTCTAACCAAATACATGGTGTAAATATTGTTATAAACATCATATTTGTCATTATGAACAAGTTTGACACCATATTTTTCTTTTAAATACTCAAACTTCTCGGCTAAATAGCCGGTGACGACGATAATTTCGTGAACACCAACTTCTTTTAAAAATTCGATCTGTTTCTCAAGCATTGGCTTCCCATTGATTTCAATTAATGATTTAGGGGTGGTTAAAGTGATGGGACGCAGTCTCGTTCCCATTCCTGCTGCTAATAAAATGGCTCTCATTTTATCTGCTCTCCTGTATTTATTTCGTTTATCGTTATCCGAGTTGGCAGTGCCATCATCGAGCCAACGCATTCTATTATACCAGAAATGATTTATCTCTTCATTTCAAATAGAAGTTCGTTAATTATCGGATCATTTAAATTTTTACGTGCTCGATTAAACCGTTCCATACCATAAGTTCCAAAGTCGTCTCCCTTGGCTTCCTTATAAATCGTCCACATTGTCCAAAGATAATCTTGAAAAATTTTATTTAAGATCAGCCTTTGTTGAATTTCAACCGTAATCGGCTCACCATCAAAATAATGAACTAAAAATATTTTTTCCTCTTCAGGAGATAGGGACGATTCTAAGATATGGGAAGCAATATCCCAAGCTGGATCATTTAATCCACTGTATTCCCAATCCAATAAATAAAGTTTTCCTTCACTCATGACGATATTTTGCGGGGCCGGATCGATATGACATGGCTCAAGTGGAATATCCATTTTCTGATAGAATTTTTTTAACGCCATAACTTGGGCTTTTACTTCATCCATCCCATCAAATGGCTGGCCATTCGCTTCATACATGAGCATTTCATACTGGTCCATTTTTTCAAAAACATCAAAACGGTTTTCCATCGGCATATCCGATTGGTGTAAACGCTTTAAAATCCCTGCAGTTAATTTCATAAATGTTGGCTTTTGCACCATTTCTTCGGTTAGCGTGACAGCTCCTGGAATCATTTCGGCAATCTTTGTCCCCGTCTCTTCATCAAAATATAAAATGTCTGCGTAAAAACCATACTCGCTGGCCAGAAGAGAATTGATTTTCTCTTCTTTTCGGTTAATCATCTCGCTCGTTCCATTCCCAGGGATTCGGATAACATATTTTTTTCCGTTCAATACCAAAGGATAGTTTTTTTTTTCATACTCCCTAATGGCTTAGTATTACTTACTGCTTCATAAGCAATTTTTAGTGCAGCTTCACTGGTCACGGCATCTTTTAATAATTGAATAAATGATGGTTCCATTTTTTCTACCCTCCATTTTGAAAAAAAACGGGTACACTGACCCGTTTTATCTACTCACAGCCAATAACTTATTGACTTTTTCAAGGTCCTCTAAAGAATCAATTTCATAGCTGTCATCCGGTTGGATTTCTTGTAAATATACATCGAGCTGATCAAGATTGTTTTTGACAATTTCATCCCACCAGAACTCTTTAAAGGATCCACTTTCAATCATTTCTTCCAGTTTTTTGACGATATATTCCCCATCTTTCAGGGACCAGTACGAAACACCAAAAAGAATGAATTCATCGTTACCGTCGCCAACTTCAATTCTTGTCACTCTGTTATTTTTGTCGTGACGGATCATCCACTCTCCTTTAAAATTCGGCTTTTTCGCACTAAAATACACGGAGCTCGTCGGATGCTTTAATAGAAAATTCCGATGTAAATATACATCCGTATCAATAACATAGGAATCTGGAAGGAAGTCCTTTACCAAATACATGGTGTAAATATTGTTATAGACATCATACTTGTCATTATGAACAAGCTTGACTCCATATTTTTCTTTTAGGTACTCAAATTTTTCAGCTAAATACCCGGTGACGACGATAATTTCTTGAACCCCTACTTCCTGTAAAAATTCGATCTGTTTTTCAAGCATTGATTTCCCATTTATTTCAACTAATGGTTTCGGGATGGTTAAGGTAATAGGACGCAGTCTCGTTCCCATCCCTGCTGCTAATAAAATGGCTCTCATTTTATCTGCTCTCCTGTATTCCTTTCGTTTACTGCTATCATTCTTTCAGCACGGCTTTCCATTGGCGGAAGCAAAATGACTTTCATGACAAAGGACTCCTAAAAGAATGTGAAGCTTTATGCCGTTTTCCTACGGCCAAAGATATTCATCCACTTTAATTCTTCCGGAGTTGCTACGGTTATAATGGAACCAGCTAAAATCATAATGCTATAAAATACTAGCTTAACGGTAATATCTGTGCCAAGAATGAGAAAGCTTAACAAAATGGCCCAGGCGGAATAGGAAATATTTAAAGCCATCGCTCGAGTCGGCCCGAGCGTATTAATCGCTTTATAGTAATATACATAGGAAGCAGTTCCTGAAAGGGCAATCACGGCAATTAAGAATATTTCACTACTTTGAAGTACCGTTCCCACTAGTGGAAACCCTTTAAAAATTGGCATAATTATCACCGCATACGTAACAGCAGAAACAAGCTGACGAATCTGCAATGCCTGTTCAGGTGAGATTTCATCATCCTTCATACCATAGGCTAAAATAACACACTCCATTCCCCAGCCGAAGATCGCCAGTAAAATAAATGTGAAGCCTAGAACAACATTTGGAGACGTCTCTCCACCTGCAAATCCTAGCAAGAAAATAAATAATATACTTATGAATAATCCAATCCAGTTTTTTATCGTTAAGCGATCCTTTAATAGAATGAAAGCGAAAAAAGCTCCTACTGCCGGATAAACGGCAGAAATGGAAGCTGAGAGGGAAGCTCCCAAATATTTTACCGCAAGGACATACCCCGTCATGCCGATTGGCCCGCCTAATAGACCGCCCAACATTACCCAACGTCCACTTCTAGTAAATAGTTTTTGAAAAGGGACTTTAAACTCTCCACGGATCGCCAAATAAATCATCATCCAAAAGCTTGAAAGCATATCGTGTAGGAAGGTACTGACTAACGGAGCAAGAAAAATGACCTGTTCCGTTGACATAAATAAGGCACGGGATAATACCATTCCTATTAAAACCGTGTCAAGCGCCCAAGTAAATCCGGAAAATAAACCATAAAACAATCCTTTATTTTTTGATTTCATACATCATTCCCCTTATCCATTCATGATTGACATTCTTTCTTGCTCGGTTAAAGCGGTCCATTCCATAGGTACCGAAGTCGTCGCCTTTTGCTTCTTTAATAATCGTCCATATACTCCAAAGAAAGTCTTGGAAAATTTTATTCATAATCACCCTTTGCTGGATTTCGAGAGGGATGTCATCTGTTTGCAAATATAGCGATAAAAACAGTTCCTCATCCTCTTGAGTGAAATCACATTCGAGCGAATGAGCGGCTACATCCCACATCGGGTCATTCATTCCGGCATATTCCCAATCAATCAAGTACATTTTGTCTTGACCGCTTTTCACCAGATTCTCAGGAACTAAGTCATTGTGACAAGGTGCCAACTCGATCTTCATACTTTGATAGATTTCCTTTAAGGCCATGACTTGGGCTCTTACTTCATCAAAGTGTGGATAAGGTGTTCCCCCCGCTGCCTTCATTAGCTCCTCATACTCAGTTATTTTTTCAAAAACATTGAATTCATTAGCCATTTGTACGCCCGAATGGTGAAGTTTTCTTAATACCGCTGTTGTCAGCACCATGTAATCTTGGCGTTTGGCCGTTTTTGGATTTAAGGTTTCTGCATTTGGAATAAGCTCAGAAACCTTGACACCTGTTTCTTCATTAAAATAGATGAGTTCGGTGTCAATACCTAGTTCGCTTGCGATGGCTGAGTTGATTTTCTCCTCTTTACGGTTAATCATCTTCTCTGTACCATTTCCTGGAATTCTTAAGACATATTCTTTGTTTTTGATGGTTACTTTAAAGTTCTTATTTGTCATCCCACCAAATGGTTGAATTTCCTGAATGTCTTCATAACCGACATCAAGCGCTTCAATCAAATAACCTTTGATCTGGTTTTCACGATATTCTGCTTCCTTCCGTTTTAAAATTTGATAAGTTTTATTGGTAATTGTTTCATAATGTTGCTGGCTGTCAATTTCTCCCCAAACAAGGTTGTGCATTTTTAAATAGCCAATATTGTAATGCCTTGCTACATCTAGGAGCATGTATTCATAATTCATATACGGATTTTTATTGTATTCTTTAAACTCCGTAACCATTTTCGAAAACACTTCATAGGATAACTTGCTGATCCCTACCATTTCTCCATCAACATGGTTAAATTGATGGATGTCCTTCGAAACTTTGTATACATAGCCATTTCGGATTTCCACGAACGCTTCATCACCTGAACCGCTTTCATTCGTAATTAGAATGGTGTCGCGCTGCGGGTAAGACAAGAGCTCCTTGATAGCTCGTTCCTCAATTAAAATATCATCCTCAATCAAGAGGAAATCCTCTGAAATAAACTCATGGGCAAGTGCCAATGACGCCATCGATCCGGTCCATTTATATTTCGGATTATGAACAAATTGAAACTGACTCAATTCTGGTATTTCACGAAAGGCTTCTTGCTTATATCCCGTTACGATGACAATATGATTAATTCCATTTTCCTGAAGGATTTCAATGTTTCGTTTTAGCAGCGGAATTCCATCAAATGTCATTAAACCAGCCGGTTTGCTAAAATCTTTTCTCTGGCCTGCAGCCAAAATAACCGCTTGTTTAATTTCAGTTATTTGTTCTTGGTGGATATTAACCTTTTTTTGGTGAAATTCTTCAATACCCTTTTGCAGAAATTCAATACCTTTTTCGGTTAAAAAATATCTCATATTTCGGCCACTTTTTTCATTGAAAAGGTAGCCGTCTTCCATTAAATCATTAATTAAATAATTGACCTTTCCAATCGAAATCCCACACAATTCAGCCATTTTCTTTTGATTTAATTTGGCATTTTTGTTAATCGCCTCTAATAATTGAAACACGTGCTGTTCCATTGCACAATTCCTCCGATGTATTCAAAAATTGAACATATTATCATTGTAACCCACCCCAAAACTCCTGTAAATCCTGTAAATAAAAATTATTAGAAAAGCGAAAGCGCCCTGGTCAGCGGCGTATGGCTTCCTCCCAAAAGCTACCGCTTTCAGTCGTGCGATGTTGATGCTGCCGGAGCTTTCCTTGTGGTGGTCTCCCGGAAACACGAAGATTCAAACATATCAATTAGGCTCAATCGCCTGATAGAAATATCTAACAAATAATGAGTATTGTTATAATTTTAATGTTGCTGTTCGATGTCCAACTTATGAATAATGAAATTCGGCGAGGGCAAGAAGAAAATGTCAATCAATCACTCAATAAACCTACCCTTACTCTGGGCATTACGAAGACGTCCTTCAAAAGTAGAAAAACCTTTCACAATCAGAAAAGCAAAAGCACAATTATAAAAAAAGACTGTGCATCAAGCACAGTCTTTCTATAAATCTATTGTTTTAATATCGGAACATCAAAATGCAAATTACTACGAGATTCAATGGTATCGTATATTTGTTTAATATTTTTGGCTTGTTTTACTGCCCATTGAATATCGGTGGCATATTGATGATGGCTATTAAGGCCTGCTTCAGGATCCCAGCGCATTTTGTATAAAGTATCTTGCTTTCTATTCGGATTATTAATGTATTGTTTAGCTATGTACTTAGCTCCTCCATAGATCGCCTTTGCCGGTGTATCCCAGCCCTGTTCATAAGCATATTGAGCTCCACATTCATTTGGACAAGAATCGTTGGCTCCAATGCCGTACATATTATAAACCTTTTTCCCATTCACAACAATTCCTTGGGCCAGCTTCGATGTACCTTTACCTGTTTCAAGAAAGGCATGATTAATAAGATAAATTTCGTTAATATTAAAATCTTTACTTGCCTGGATGAAGGCCTCTGCTTGATCCTCAAGAGTCCCTTTACCCTTAAGAACTTTGGCATTCAATTCTTTTGCATCTGTACCGGCGCTTCCAGATAAAACTAGGTATTGGTAATATTCCGTACTTGATGACTTAAAGTTGTTCGGATTGGCATAATATTGAACATCCCCTGCTTTAGCATTTCGCCAAGTTACCGGATATTTTATTTCATAAAAATCGCCTGATTCTGAGACGATTTGAACTAGCTGTTCCTTTAATTCCCCATTGCTGTCTTTATAATATTTGTTCATAAAACCATATACATGTGCCGATAAATTGGGACTTTCTAGAATATTGACCCCATTTTGTGTTGTCATCTTGCCTATACCCGGATGGTTCGGGTCTAATTGAATTTCCTTTTTTTTGACGAAACCATTTTGGTTCCTATATTTATCGGTTTGCGGGGAATATTTCATTTGGATATCCACCATTTGTTTTAGAGAAATGGAATAGTTGGTTGTTTTCACAATTGGGCCAGTATTTAATACTCCATTAGGGAAAAAGTAATATTTTTTTCCGTCAATGACTTGTTCACCTGTCACCCTTTTTCCACTAGAGGTTAAATAATACCAATCTTCCCCCAACTTTAACCAACCAGTCACCATCTCACCGTTGCTGTTTAAATAGTACCAGTCATTTTTATCTTTTAACCAGCCCGTTTGCTTGACACCATTAGAATTTAAGAAATACCACTTCTTGTTGTAATACAACCAGCCAGTGGCCATCAATCCATCATCATAAAAGTAATACCATTTGTTTTGGATGAGCTTCCAGCCGGTAAAAGCCGCTCCATCCTCTCCAAGATAATATTTGTTTTCACCAATGGTCAGCCAGCCCTTCCGCATTAAACCATCGGATCCGAAATAATACTTCTTATTGTCCTTAATGAGCCAACCTTTATGCATGGAACCATCTGCATTAATATATGCAATCTTAGCTCCATCTTGGAACCAGCCTTTGGGGGTAGTTGTCATAGCACCGGATGCAGAGAAAGTATACGGCTTGCCATCAATCATCTTTTGACCGGTGACCATTTCACCACTTGGAAGCAAATAATACTTTACTTTCTTTTCCTCTAGCCAGCCGGTTTTCATCGCACCACTTTTCTCCATATAGTACCAGTGGCTTTTATCATACACCCACCCAGTTTTCATGGCACCGCTAGAATCCAAGTAATACCATTTACCTTTATCATAGACCCAGCCGGTTTTCATCGCACCGCTACCGTTGAAATAGTACCATTTCTTTCCTATATATCTCCAACCCGTTATCATCGCCCCGCTAGAATCTAAATAATACCAAATACTACGGTCTTTGAGCCAGCCCGTCTGCATGACACCATTTTTCCCAAGATAATACCATTTATTATTATAAAAGACCCAGCCAGTTACTGGTTCACCTGAGGAATTCAAATAATACCATTTTTTCCCCTGGTATTTCCATGAATAAGTGCCTGCCGCTTCGGCACCGATTGTTGTTGATGATAACAACATCGTCGCCAATGCAAATGCAGCCAATCTTTTTTTCTTCAATACTTTCCCCCCCACTAATCTCTATCAATCTACTATTGTTTCATCATTTGACTAAAAACCATCCGTAAAAAGCATCACCATCTTCTTTATAATTTGGTAAATTTATCATATAGACTCTTTTATTCTCTCATGTCATAGAAATTTTTCAATAATAAAGTTGGATTTTGTCAGAAAAAAAAAGACGAACAAAGTCATTTTGTCCGCCTTTTTGATAGGGCTATTTACTTAATCCATGCACCATCAGGACCTAGCTTATAGCCATCCACTCTTGTGTTTGCAGCCATTTCGCCAGATTGATAGAAGTAGTACCATTTGCCGCTAATTAACTTCCAACCTACGGCCATATCACCGCTTTTATTCAAGTAGTACCACTTGCCACGATTGTCTCGCAGCCATCCCATCTTCATCGCACCAGATTGATCCAGATAGTACCAACGTTTGCCGTCTTTTACCCAGCCGGTTGCCATTGCACCGGAAGATTTAAGATAGTACCACTTGCCATTAACATGGACCCAGCCAGTTTTCATCGTACCGGATTGTTGAAAATAATACCAAATGTTCCCTACTTTATACCAACCCGTTACCATGGCACCAGAATTTTTTAAATAGTACCAATGCTTCCCGTCTTTTATCCAGCCAGTTTTCATTTTTCCGTCCTTATCAAGGTAATACCATGACTTGTCAAACACCCAACCGGTCTGCTTGACATTATTTTTGTAATAGTACCAGGATCCATTAATAAATTTCCATCCTGTGAAATTTCCACGGTTAACCGTCAGTTTTTTCGTTGTGATATTCCCGCCTAGGTCTTTTAACTGAAGGGAAATAACATTTTCTCCTACATCTAGTGGAACCTTTACTGTAATCGTTTCATTTGCTGGTACGGCCAAATCGACCGGTCCGACAATTGCTTTTTCAAATTCATGCGAATCATTTACAAATAAGGATAAATAATTAAAGTTATCTGTTACATTCAATTTCAGTGTAAGTTCTTCCATACTTTCCGGAACAATACTTGGGAAATCTACTCTTATGTTCGGCGGGGTTGTATCGATGAATACCTTTCTCGCCAAGGAAGCCTTGTTTCTAGCCTTGTCATCCGCTTGTACAATAATGTCGTATAAGCCGTCCTTATCAAAAGTAACCGTTGTATCAAACGAGTATGTTCTTTGTTCGGCTTGTTTAAAGTTTACAACTTTGCCATTTACGGTTACCGATTTGAGGTCAAAATCCTCTAAAACCACCCCGCTTACCTTCACTTTTTTAGATTGATAGACCCCATATGGTTCCGGCTCAAGAAGCATAATGACAGGTTCTTGGTCCTCCACTTTGCCATTCACAGCGGAAGCTGCACCAAAGTTTAAAGCATAATCTACTGCAATGATATTGATGAAAGAGCCCTTTGGTACATCTGTTAATTTATAACTGTTCACATCCGCGTCGACTTCATCTACCATTTCATCATCAACAAAAATAGCATAACTCTGAATACCAGAACCCTTCTCATCCGCACTCCAGCTGACAACGGATGTTTTTGGATTGTAGCTAACCTTTACTGATGGTGGGGTTGTATCAATCATAATAGGAATCTCTTTTGTTTGATAACTGGCTCCATCATAATCTATGACCGATTTTACTTGATAATAATAAAGACCATCCTTAACGATCTGACCCTTCACTTTCCCATCCCAAGTACGGCCAGGATTATAGGAGTACGGCACCCCTAAACCTTCGCTATAATAGCTTTTAACGACGTTCTTTTCCATTTGAACACGGCGCAGTAGCTTCTTGTCTTTATCTAAAATATTGAATTGTGCTTCTGCCGCGTTTCTCATAAAAGAAGGAAGAATATTGATATCCTCATAAGTCATGTCCCCATTTGGTGAAATAGCATAAAATCCTTTTTCAGGAACTGGGGCAATAAACCAGTCATCTGACAGCATATCATGTACGGGAACTTCCACTACAGTTCCTTCCTCATCTTCTTCATCAAACATTCCTTGAAGGTCAAAATATCGAGATTCACCAAGGTCTTTCATACCATCTAAAATAGATGGCCGGTCCCATCGTCCATAGAAGCCTACGAATGGAATGGTGAGATCAGGGCTTAGCTCCATTTTCCCTTTTTCTGTTTTATCCACATCTTCCAACGTAATAAACCCTTCAACAAACATATCTTCCTTAATTTGTACAGTTGTCTGTTTTCCCGCTGTATCGATGGCGGGAACCTTTGCTGAGCTAATATCTACCTTAATAGTAAACTCTTTGGATTTTCCTGCTGGAACAGTAATAGTTTTAGGGCCATTGACCTTCGCACCAACTAAAGCACCGGCAATTAACGCATTGTAATCTTCACCCTTCGAATTTTTTTGAAGGGTGTCAGTTAACACCTTTGTATTTACTTTGTAGGATACATCCTTGTCAGAAATATTTTTCGCGACTAATGTCATTTCAAAGTTTTTCTTTGCAAAATCTTTCAGCTCTACTTTTGCTTCTCCTGTTGTTTTATTTACAACATATACTGGGGTTTTGACGGCATTATACGTTTGCATCATTCCCGCACCTTGTAAACGAGGGGAATATGGTTGACCATTTGTATTCTCAATGATTTTTGCTGTATTCATGAGTAGTGTTTTTGCAAGATGGGAGCGTTCACTAGCTGATAGTCCCGTAAACCGCTTATCCTTCTGCAAATACTGTTGAACAAGTGCCCCGCCTCCTGCCACATGAGGGGAAGCCATGGAGGTTCCGCTGTATTCCCCATATTCTCCGTGATTGAGCGTAGACAAAATCCCTCCACCAGGAGCCGTGATTTCTGGCTTTAGCCCAAGACTTGGAGTTGTTCCCCAAGAACTAAATTCTGTCATTTTCCCTGATTCCGGAGCATCTTTTTTGCCGATCTGTTTGACATGAATTGACGTATTCCCCAGTGTCATGGCTTTCTCTAGTGATTCACCGTCTTTCTTCGACACCATCATAAACGGAATTCCGAAACCACCTTGATTTTTATAGAATACCGAACTACCGTCATCATAGACGATGATCCCTGCTGCCCCCATTTCTTCAGCAATGAATGCCTTATCTGCTAAAGAAAGGCCACCGCCTCGTTTTACAAGGACAACCTTGCCAATAACGTCGACCGCTTCATAATCTTCTGGCATGCCATAAGCACCTTTTAGACTAACCATCTGCAGAGATTTCCCTTTTGAAATAACCGAAGTCCAATCATCGATCCCATATCCCACTGCTGTAAAACCATTGATCGTAATGGAGTGTTCATATTGTGAAAAAATATTATTTGCTGCCGCGACTGAAATACCATCTTTATAGATTCCAGGTGCTTCAACAACACCGATATCGGGATTTTTATAAAAAGGCTTGTCCCAACCATACGATATCGTTCCAGAATTACCGGCAGCCATTGTACTAACAATCCCATTTTCTGCTGCCCGTTGAATTGCCACTTCCTCTGCACTTTGTTCATTGTAAAAGGAGGCAATCTCACCTAGACTCATATTCAAAACGTCCGCACCCAACTTAATGGAATCATCAATCGCTGCTAAGCACACATCCGACCATGTAGATGGGAATAGTGGATCATTGCTAAATACTTTCATTGCCAGCACCTGTGCTTCGGGTGCCACACCTTTTATTCCCCCGTCAGTTTCATCACCGTTCGCCGCAACGATTCCAGCCACATGCATACCATGTGCCCCCGTATCAGTTCCCTTGTCTATAATCGTGTCATTTTGGTCAAAATAGTTATACCCATAAGGCACCTTTTCGGTATAAAACTTCCCCTTTAAACCTTCCTGTTTAACGATTTCCTCGACTTCTTTTTTAGTCAGTTCAGCTTTGCTTTTATCCGTTAATACAAAATCCGGATGAGTAGGATCAATCCCTGTATCAATCACCGATACAACCATTCCTTCCCCACGCAAACCTGCATCTACCCATGTTTGACTTGTTTGAATTAGCGATTTACTTTTGACCATATTAGGTTTTATTTCTGGGCGTTTATATTCATTAGCTAAATAGATATGTTTAACACCATTTATCTCCTCTAGCTTGGAAATGTCATCGATGGACAATTCCCCACTAAAACCATTAAAAGCTGTGGAAAAATGCTTCTTATATGTAAACTGAACCCCTTTTGATTTGATTTTTTCTTTTATGTTTTTTTGCTGTTTTTCAAGATTGGCAGTTATCGATGCGATTTTCGTTTCAGGCAATTCTTTGTATAGCTTTCCTTGCTCGGTAGCAAGCTCAACTGGAGTTTTCCCTTCCAATTCAACAATGACGCGGACTTTTTCGCTTCCTTTGTATTTCTCTTTCAACAACTTCCCTAGCTTTTGTTTTTCTCCGCTTTTCTCCTGCAGTTTCTTTTTATATTGTTCAATCAGTGGTCTATAATCTTTTTTCGGTAATTCAGCGGAAGCAGATGGAACAAAACTAAAGTTTGATAGAATAAGTGCAGCTGCCAAAGCATATGTAGATATTTTTCTTTTTTTGTTCCTTTTTAATGACTTAAGGCTCATTTAGTACAATCCTCCTAGTAAATATCTAAAAAAAACATAAAAAACCTAAAATCAAAATGGAAAATTTTAATTGTTATACCAATTCTAGTAAAATACTTAAAAATGGTCAATCTATTTTCTACCAAAGTAAACACGAAGAGTCCCCTCAATATTGACCAATCATCGGGCAATGAGCGAAAGCGTCACACACTAGGACACTTGCACTAGATCTTTTTCGTAGTCAAAAATATACTCTCTTACGTAAAAAAAGCTGCAGGGAGTCCTCCCCCTAGCAGCTTCCCATTCTACTAATATGCATTCATCCCCCGGTTTTGTGGCGATTTTTCATTAATACATAGAAACCTAACTTTCGATAATACATTTCCAAAAAGCGTATTGATATCGAATTTGTTCAAAGTCTATCAATGGTTCGCAATCCCTATATAATGAAATCCTAAACTCTCCACTTTCCTTTTATCTAGCATATTCCGCCCGTCAAAAATGTAAGGCTGCTTCATTAACGGCTTGAGTTCTCCCCAATTGAGTGACTTGTAGTCGTCCCAGTCGGTGCAAAGAATGACTGCATCGGTGCCTGACACAGTTTCTTCCACTGTCTCAAATTGTTGTACAACTTTAGAAAGAGGGCTGTTGTCTAAATGGACCACTGGATCATGAGCCCGAACCGTTACTTGGTCATCTAATAATTTTTCAATGATTATAAGACTTGGAGATTCTCTTGTGTCGTCGGTGTTTGCTTTGAAGGATAGCCCGAGGACTGCGATCGTTTTCCCTTGCAAATCCCCCCCTAATGCTTGTTTGATTTTCTGCATAAAATAAAGCGGCTGACTGGCATTTACCTTTACCACACTGTCGAGAATGGATAATAGATGCCCGTTTTCCTTTGCCGTTTGTAGCAGGGCATTCACATCCTTTGGAAAACAGGAACCACCATAGCCCATTCCAGCGCGTAAAAATAGTGGACCGATTCGATGGTCCAGGCCGATTCCCTTGGACACATCATTCACATTAATCCCAAGCTCATCACAAAGGCGAGCTAGCTCGTTGATATAAGAAATTTTCATTGCTAGAAAGGAATTGGCCGCGTACTTGATCATTTCGGATGCCTTCGGATTGGTTTGTACAACCGGACATTGGAAATCTTTATATAATTCTTCCATAATCGTTCTGGCTTTTTCACTTGTGGTACCAATGACAATCCGATCCGGGTAAAGAGCATCATAAAGAGCGGAACCTTCGCGAAGAAACTCGGGATTTGAAACCACATCAAATGATATGGGCGTAGGTTGATTCTTGATAATCCAATTTGTCACTTTTTCCGCTGTCCCGACAGGCACCGTACTTTTCGTGACGACCACTTTGTAACGATTCATATAACGGCCGATCGATTCAGCCACATTTTTTACAAAGGTAAGGTCGGCACTTCCCTCCTTGCCCATTGGCGTTCCAACACAAATAAAAATAACATCATTTTCTTTTATCGCCGTTTCTGTATCGGTCGTAAAAGAAATATTTCTATTTGTAATATGCTTGGTAAGCAGCTCTTCAAGACCTGGCTCATAAAAATGCAATTTTCCTGATGTGAGTGCTTGAATTTTACGGTCATCCAAGTCGAGCCCAGTTACCTGATGACCTTTTTCACAAAAAATGAGACTAGTAGTCGTTCCGACATACCCTGTGCCGATTACTAAGATTTTCACAACGGATCCCCCTTGGTGAACTAGTGGCAACAAAATCATCGGACTATATGCGGATGAAAAGCGAATAGAAGGTCAAATGCTTATATCAACCGCCATCCATTTGAATGATTTTCATCTACGAACTAGTACCAACTTATTCACCAATCAAAAAGAAGGAAGGTTATCCAAGCAAAAGTAGGCGAAAAATAGGCGGTTACCCGAAAAGCGAAAGCGCCCTGCTTAGCAGCGTATGGCCTCCTCCCAAAAGCTATCGCTTTCGGTCGTGCGATGTGGATGCTGCCGTAGCCTTCCTTGTGGAGACTCTTCAACTGAGATATAGGAAACACGAAGAGCGATAGCGATTCGATGTTGACTTATCGTAGGGCGAAGAGTGAAGGACACTAGCTGCTAGGGCGCTGGAGCTAGACAGTTCTCGAAGTCAAAAAGATTTTTCTTATCTCCTAAGAAAAGCGAAAGCCCCCTGCTCAGCGGCGTATAGCCTCCTCCCAAAAGCTATCGCTTTCGGTCGTGCGATGTGTATGCTGCCGAAGCCTTCCTTGTGGAGACTCTTCAACTGAGATATAGGAAACACGAAGAGCCAAAGGCGATTCGTTGTTGACTTATCGTAGGGCGGTGAGCGAAGGATATTAGACGCTAGGGCGCTGAAGCTAGACCATTCTCGAAGTCTACAATAGATTTTCTTATCTTATCAGAAAAGCGAAAGCGCCCTGCTTAGCAGCGTATGACCTCCTCCCAAAAGCTATCGCTTTCGGTCGTGCGATGCTATGCTGCCGGAGTCTTCCTTGTGGTGCTCTCCAACTGAGATATAGGAAACACGAGGAGACGAGAGTCGAATCGATGTTGACTTATCGTAGGGCGGAGACCGAAGGCGTCTCGCCGCTAGGGGCTAGAGCTAGACCATTCTCGAGGTTGAAAAAATACATTCATATAAAAAAAAACGTCGAGTGATTCAAAGATCTTTTTTTCCACAATTTTAACGAAGTAAAAATCCACAGTACTTTTCCACAGATATGGCATAGTTATTAACATTCTACACGGAATATCCACAAAATTATCCACATTATCAGTGTAAAGCAATTAAATTATTAACAAACAATTCATTTTTATCCACATTAACCACGGATTTATCCACATGAAAATTAGATTTTTCCACATTTCTTCCACTGTTTATTATTATTGCCTATCAACAATTTCCCTGTATCCCTTTTTCAATAATTGAAACTTCCTTTTTATCTACAAAATATCCATTTTATCACCATACTTACTATAAAAATAGGAGTTTGCTCAATATTTCACAAAATGTTCAATGAGTCTCTCATTTTAAGTGATTAGGGTCACAGGTGCATTTTTTACAGAAAATACAATGAAAGTATAATCAATTAGTTGGAGGGATATTGAAATGGGGAAATTTGCAAAAATGGCGGCAGTTGTCATTTCTTCTGTTATGGTGTTAGGTGCATGTAGTAAAACAGATCTTTCCGTTAAAGAAAAGGTTCAAGCGAAAACAACTAAAAAGGCAGACGTTCAAGTTTTCGAGCCCCATAAAAACTTAAACCAAGAACCGACACCATTGAAAATAGAACGAGTGGGAGCAAATGAAGTGAATATAGAAATGACTGCGCAAATAACAGATATTGAAATCTCTAAAGGGGATTGGTATAAAGCCTGGACGTTTAATGGAGAAGCTCCCGGTCCTGTTGTTGTCGTGAACGAAGGAGATACGATAAATTTTAAGCTAAAAAATATGGATCCGGCCATTCCACATAGCATGGACTTCCATGCCGTCCACGCCGCTCCCTCTGTTGATTTTACTGACGTAAAGCCAAATGAAGAAGGAACCTTTAAATATCCAGCAAATAAACCTGGTGTTTTTATGTATCATTGCGGGACAAAGCCAGTATTATCTCATATTGCTAACGGGATGCACGGAACGATTATTGTGAAGCCAAAGAATGGATATCCGACTGATAACGAAATTGACCGTGAATATGTGATTATCCAAAATGAGTGGTATAAATACAATGATATAGAGGATTTTACAAACGGGGTTCCTAAGTATGTTGTCTTTTCCACGAAGGCACTAAAAAACGGGGATCTCAATACGAACGGAGCAGTTGGTTCTTTAGTTGACCAGCCGCTGCTTGCGAAAGTTGGAGACCGGATCCGATTGTATGTGAACAATGTTGGTCCGAATGAAGTATCAAGCTTCCATGTCGTCGGAACCGTGTTTGATCATGTATATGTTGATGGAAACCCAGCAAACCATATGGAAGGATTGCAAACCGTGATGCTACCAGCAAGCGGTGGAGCGGTCGTCGAATTCACTGTAACGAAAGAAGGGAGCTATCCAATTGTGACACACCAATTCAATCATGCCAATAAAGGCGCGGTTGGAATGATCAAGGTCACAAATGATGGGAAGGACGACGGCAGCAAGACAATGTCCCATTAATAAAACCAAAAAGCCCTAGTATCCTACACTTCATGCCTTAAATAGTGACCACTAGATAATTGAAAATAGATAAACTTACTCAATCAATAAATAAGCGCCGGGAAAAATTCACCGACGCGATTTTCTTTTATTTTGTTAAAAATCAACTATGTTTCTTGGTCCCTTTTATGAAAATTGCAATCTAGCTCCAAGCTCAATGGCTTTACTAATATGATAGATCGATTTAATCTTTAACTTCACTCTCAGTTCCTCACAAAGACAATCCTTCTGTAGAAGCTCATTATGGCGATGCTGGAACACATGATAATAATACTTCCCCATTAAAAACATTCTTAACACATGTAAAACCTCCCATTAAATGATAGACATAAATCGCAGGAGTATCGTGTTCGGTAACTGGCTGGCTTCGTTTTTGAAAAACATTAGCCCCTATAGTTTTGCGTCACCATTTTTCAATGGTTTTGCCGTTTCGTACGATTTATGTGTTGTGCGTAATTTTATCAGGCTATTCCAAAAAGATAAAGCCTTTTCAAGTTCCAGGCTAGGGGGTTTTGTTCATTACTTGATGCCTTTTCGCAGTCGAAAACAAAATCTATTTAACCATGTTTTAACTTTCCTTATCCTGACCAAACTGGTCAATAGAAATAAATTTTTTTAGAAGGAAGTTAGGTATGGTTAAAAAGAGATCCATTATTTTATTCTTTGTCTTACTACTATTTTCCTTGTCGATGGGTATTGGGAAAATTCTTTTTAGCCCTGAAAAAGAAAACAAAGAGAGTCAATCCTCCGGTTCATCAGGAGTACAAGGGACCAATCTCTCAACAAGAAATGAGGATGAGATCCTAGTCATTGATGATCCAGAAAGTATTCCTGTTTTAGTAAATAAACAACATAAATTACCGGAAAGTTATATGCCAGATGATTTAGTAGAACCTGATATCCCGTTTCTGTTTGATAAAAAATCATCGAATAGAAAAATGCGTGCCGAGGCGGCCGCTGCCATTGAAAAACTATTCGCCGAAGCCAAGCGGCAAGGAGTGATTCTTCAAGGGGTTTCAGCCTATCGCTCCTATACTGACCAATCCGCATTGTTTCAGTATTATGTTAATCAAGATGGATATGAGGCAGCAAGAACTTATAGCGCTTTACCACGAATGAGCGAGCATGAAACCGGATTGGCCATTGACGTATCCGGCTTAGATGCAACATGTGCAGTAAAAGACTGCTTCAGCGGAACAAAAGAAGCCAAATGGCTCGAAGCAAACGCCGCCAAATTCGGATTCATTATCCGCTACCCAAAAGGAAAAGAATCCATTACTGGCTACAAATACGAACCTTGGCACCTCCGCTACGTCGGAAAAACCATCGCCAAAGAAATCATGGAATCAGGTAGCACGCTCGAAGAATACTACAACACCCTTCTCGTAAATAATTAACTTTCAAAATAGAAAAAGATATCAAGGAATCAAATAACGCATTGAAATTCAACATGAATTCCAATGCGTTTTTTAAGTGTTTGCACCTCTCATGCGACAGAGAGATGCTCTTTATTCCCCTTTGATTTCAAGTAATTTAAGGCGAAGATCGTTTTCCATGTTTGCTAGTTCTTGTTCAGCGATCTGGCGTTTGTGGCGGCCTTCTTCTTGGATACACAGTGTTTCCTCCAAGGTAGAGATTAGGTTTTCTTGCGTTTTCTTGAGCGTTTCAATGTCGACAAGTCCCCGCTCATTTTCTTTTGCGGTTTCAATAGTGTTTGTTTTCAGCATTTCGGCATTTTTTAACAGCAACTCATTCGTTGTTTTAGAGACCTGTTTTTGTGCTTCCACTGCATGGCGCTGGCGGATTAATGTCAACGCAATCGCCACTTGATTTTTCCACAATGGAATAGCCGTCACAATGGATGACTGAATTTTTTCCACTAGCGCCTGATTCGTATTTTGAATGAGACGAATTTGCGGCGCACTTTGAATCGTGATTTCTCGGCTCAGTTTTAAATCGTGAAGGCGCTTTTCCAGACGGTCAGCAAACTGGATCATGTCATTAACTTCTTGGAATTTCATCTGGTCATTGGAAGCCTCTGCTTCTTTTTTTAGCTGTGGGATAATCTTTTCGTGTAATTCCTCGAGCTTGATTTCCCCAGCTGCAATGTAAACATTGAGTGCATGGAAATACTCTTTATTCGTTTCATAAAGCTGTTCAAGTAGCTTGATATCTGATAACAATACATTTTTGCTTCGTTCAAGCTTCACAGTAATCCGGTCTATCTGTGCTCCGGTTTTCTGGTATTTAGATAAAACCTCCTGGAGCGAATTCGAGATTCTTCCAAACATTCTTCCGAAAAAGGAAGGTTTGTTGCTCTTTAATTCATCCGGATTTACTTCATTTAATCGCTTCATTAAATCACTGATGATTTCACCAATTTCACCAACGTCCTTTTTCTGGACATGTTCAAGCATTTTGTGGGAAAAGGAAAGCAGCTTCGTTTGCGCCTGTGTTCCATATTGGATCATCGCCTGATGATTCGTCGGATCAATTTGTTCAGCCAACTGTAATGCCTTTGCACGGTGCTCTTCCGGAATAACATCGATTAATTTGACAGGTCTTGCCTCACCACCAGTCTGAGTGGCCGGACTTTTTGTTGGCTCTACTGGATCACCGAACGGGTTGGCGAGAATATCATCTAAAAGGTTTGCCTTTTGATTGTTTGGGATTGGATTGTTTTCTGTCATTTTAACCACCTATTTTCTTCAGGAAATTTCAGTTCCTTTTGTTTTTTTATCGAATGTTTGGCTACATCAATTTCAAAATTTAAGTGATCCACATCATCTGATACAACATGGTAAAGGTCCTCTTCTAGCACTTTGGTCAGTTCATTTAACGTTTGTCGTGTTTCAATGAGTGATTGATTGATTTCCAGACTTTTTTTCGGCTGGGAAGCTAAGAAACTATATTTTTCAGTCAATTCCACAACGGAATCCAAATGAGAAAAATAAAACTGCTCTGCCTGGTAGAAGCGTTTTGGTTCTTTCTGTGCCATTTTTTGTATTTTTTTCACAATCCTTAAAATATCTATTCTCTGTTTGACCGATGAAAGATCGCGAATGGAAAAGAGAGATTTATTTAAGCGGCTGATTTTCTTTTTGGCTTCCGCTAAATTTTTCTTAATATATCGATATTCTTTTCTTGATAACTGGTGTTTTTTTAAAAAAATAGAAGTCATGACCACACCAAGGACCAAATAAGTGATGCCTCCACAAGCAAGAGCTAGTCCAACGGATGGCAGGAAGTTCACATTAAAAAAAAGAAAGCTGATAAGACCTGTGAAAATCGTGACAGGCACAGCAGCAAACGATCGAATAATAAAAGAAAGAATAGGGTTCATGATCATCGACTCCTGACTTAATGTCCTTAATATTTATACGAATAAAACCTGCGAATTGTTTCATTTTTGTTCAAAACGAACACGCAGCAACATCAGTAAGTATGGACTTTTCTAATAAAAATTAAGCAGCTGGGCAAAGAAAATCTCCCACCTTCTATTTCCACAATACACAGAAAATCTCCTTCTCACCACAGACCACAAACGGAAAGGATTCTACGACTTGAGACTTATTTATGAGGAGTAATAGGGAATCCCACTATCTGTCGGGAGACCGGCCGTAGGAAATGAACGCTAATCCACTTCCTAAAACCTCTTCCCTCTAATTATAAAAAACCCTCTTGCCCAACAAGACAAGAGGGAAACAAATACAATGCGACTGTCCAGCCCACAGACCAATGAGACGAAATGTCCACCGCAGGAGCCAGATATAATCTCGAATATTATCGGAAGTCTGCCGGTCTTTCGTCCAGGCGTCCGAAGTGATAAAGGATGGCTTGGACAATTCGCTCAGATGCATGTCCATCTCCATATGGGTTAGAGGCTTTGGCCATTTGGTCGTGCGCCTCTTTGCTAGATAATAGCTCATCAGCCAAACCAAAGATCGTTTCTTCATCGGTACCAGCGAGTTTCAAAGTACCTGCGGCTATTCCTTCCGGACGCTCTGTCGTATCACGCAACACAAGGACCGGAACACCAAGTGATGGAGCTTCTTCTTGAACACCGCCAGAGTCCGTCAAAATTAAGTATGCCCTTGATGCAAAGTTGTGAAAGTCAATGACATCTAATGGTTCAATTAGATGGATTCGGGAGTTATTCCCAAGTACCCGATTAGCAATTTCCCGAACTACCGGATTCATATGAACAGGATACACCACCTGAACATCTGTATGTTTTTCCACTACTCGGCGAATGGCACGAAACATGTTTTCCATTGGTTTTCCAGTATTTTCACGACGGTGAGCCGTCATTAATACTAATCGGTCATTACCAAGTTTATCTAACACAGGGTGAGAGTAATTGGCTTTGACGGTTGTTTTCAGTGCATCAATCGCCGTATTTCCGGTAATAAAAATACCTTCCTCTTTTTTATTTTCCACCAGCAAGTTTTGTTTCGACTGAACCGTTGGGGCAAAATGCAGGTCAGACAACACACCAGTCAGCTGACGGTTCATTTCCTCAGGATATGGTGAATATTTGTTATGTGTTCGAAGACCTGCCTCCACATGTCCAATCGGAATTTGGTGATAAAATGCTGCCAAGCTAGCAACAAAGGTTGTGGTGGTGTCACCGTGAACAAGAACAATATCCGGCTTTTCCTCAGCCAGCACGTGATCGAGTCCCTCAAGGGCACGGGTAGTTACCCCGACCAATGACTGACGTTCTTTCATAATATTTAAATCGTAATCCGGATTGATTTCAAAAATATTTAGAACCTGATCAAGCATTTGGCGATGCTGAGCGGTAACCGTTACGATGGATTTTATTTGATCAGGGTATTTTTCCAATTCTTTAACAAGCGGAGCCATCTTAATCGCCTCCGGCCTTGTCCCAAACACAGTCATAACCTTTAATTGATTTTCCATAGGAACCTCCAAAATATAGTACAAACATGATACCGATTATTTACCAATACCAGGTTGATAGACAAAAAACCCTCAACCTTAACCATAACCATGATAACAAATAATCCTTCAAAGAAAAAGCAACACCCCTAACCCAGCCATACATCATCCCCTTCCCCTCCTTCTCTACTGTCCACCCTACGTGGACAAATTCTTAAAATGGTCCTCAAACACAGTGACTGAAACCTATTTTTACAAGACAACCTTCCTTTTGAAGTCGCTGGGAATATATTGCATAGGCAGTTACAAATTTATGTAAGAGGTGAATTGATTGAAGAAGAGGGCCCTGTTTACGATACCCCTTTGTTTATTGTTCATTGGAGTAATTGTTACTTCTTTTATCTTGATTGGCATGAAACCGGAGGCAGGGAAAGTGTCTCAGGCACAGAAGTTAAATGAGTATACGAAACCAGCGGTTGTTAGGATTATCGATTATGCCGTGGTTGGGTGGCAGTTTAATGATTATAATCCAGAAGTTGAAGCTATATTAAATGAATTAAATTATCAAACGCTTATAGGTGGTTCCGGTTCAGGAGCAATCATTAGCTCAAATGGATATATTGTCACCAATGCCCATGTGACAGAGCTGGCCGAAATGGAAGATCAAGAGATAGCCGACCTTGCTTTTGAACATTTGGTTTCCACCATAGCAGACTACTTCCAGGTTGATTTTAATATTGCCTATGATTATATGGTTGCATTTACGAAATGGACGGGAATTGAAAAAGCCACGAAAGTCATTTTACCCGGCGGCGATATCCTCGATGGTGAAATAAAGAGTTTCGGGGCCCCTATCAATGAAGGCAAAGATGTTGCGGTCTTAAAAATTGAAGGAAAGAATTTACCTACCATTCCTCTCGGTAATTCCGATGAGGTTGAAAACCAAGATAACATCTGGGTCAGCGGATATCCTGCGGCTGCAGATTCAGATCTTTTATCCCCTGACTCCTCTCTCGTCTCTACGATGAATGCTGGACAAATAACCGCCACTGAGAAAAAGACAGAGCAAGGTAGCCCTGTTCTTCAAATAAATGCCGCGTCGACCCACGGCAACAGCGGTGGGCCTGTTATTAATGAAAATGGCGAGATTATTGGTTTATTAACCTTTAGAGGCAACACAGTGAACGGTCAAGAAGTTCAAGGATTTAATTTTGCCGTACCAGTAAATACGGTAAAAGAGTTTGTTAACCAAGCCGGCGCCAAAAACACAAAAAGCGATACCGATCGATTATATCAAGAGGGTTTACAATTATATTGGGGTGGTTATTATAAGCATGCATTAGAAAAATTTGAAGCGGTTGAACGAATTTATCCAAACCACTCTGAAGTCAAGGATTATATTAGTAATTCCGAGAAAAAGATAGGTGAAAGCAAAATCCTATGGTCTGACTATTCAACGACCTTTTACATTGTGGACGTGGTTGCCGGACTACTCATTCTGATTCTATTGGTGTTCACTTTTACCGGCAAATTGAAAACGACAAAAGCAGCAGTGGCTGGAACAGGTTCTATTGATCCAATGCAGGTTTTAGAAAAAACAGACACACAAACAACACCCCAAGGAACCGAACCAGCTAACGCACGTGAATATAACCCTGCCGACCTAAATAAAGACGGAAAAGTCGACATTCAAGATATCCTTATAGCCCTACAAGAACACCAAAAAAATCAGAAAAAAGACGGTAACGAATAAAAAAACAGTATATGGTGCCTAATACAAAAAAGGAAAATATACTAGGATGCAGTCAAAAACTGCATCCTTTTTTATTCTCACGGAATCCTACCATCGTTATAGCTGTCCACCAGAGATGGACAAAATGGGAGTTCTGTCCACGAGCAGTGCCTGACAAAAATTTTCAAAATAAAATAATTGTATTTTTGTTGTCCTAGTATTAAAATTTTTCCCATAGGCAACTTTTCTGTATTTATGCATATATAATAGAACTACTATATATAGATTTTTATATAGATTTTTTGATGAATGTAAGTGTGGATTGAAGATAATACATCTTATAAGGAGGAAATAAACGTGTCTGAAAATCTGTTAATGGCCTTTGGACTCACATTGTTGGCAGGACTTGCAACAGGGATTGGAAGCTTGCTAGCATTTTTTACAACCCATACCAATAAAAAGTTTTTATCCGTAACCCTCGGATTTTCTGCAGGGGTTATGATTTACGTGTCAATGATTGAAATTTTTGTCAAAGCTAAGGTCGCACTAGTCGATGCGTTGGGAACTGTTCCAGGGAATTGGATGACAGTCGGCGGCTTTTTCGGTGGTATGCTCCTAATTGCCGCAATAGATAAATATATTCCAAAACAAAGTAATCCACATGAACTGAGAACAGTTGAGGATATGACTGAGAGTGGATACGGAGCCGGGACCATACAGCCGGAGTTACTAAAAATGGGAACATTTACGGCCCTCGCGATAGCAATTCATAACTTTCCAGAAGGAATAGCGACCTTTACATCTGCCCTTCAGGATCCGAAGCTTGGCATCGCCATTGCTGTGGCAATCGCCATTCACAACATTCCAGAAGGGATAGCGGTATCAGTACCTGTATATTTTGCGACCGGGGATAAGAAAAAGGCATTCAAATTATCTTTTTTATCAGGGCTTTCAGAACCAATTGGAGCCTTCGCTGCCTACCTTTTCTTAATGCCGTTTTTAAATGAAATAATGTTCGGTATCGTCTTTGCTGCTGTAGCGGGGATTATGGTCTTTATTTCCCTTGATGAACTCTTACCAGCCGCCAAAAAATATGACGAAGCCCACCTTTCCATTTATGGCTTAATCGGCGGCATGGCCGTAATGGCACTAAGCTTGTTATTGTTTATATAGAAAAGCGAAAGCGCCCTGCTTAGCGTCGTATGACCTGGAGGTTCTCCGACTGAGATAAAGGAAACACGAAGAGCGATAGCGATTCGATGTGGACTTATCGTAGGGCGGAGAACGAAGGGCACTAGACGCTAGGGCGCTGGAGCTAGACAGTTCTCGAAGTCAAAAATATTCTCTCTTCTAATCGGAAAAGCGAAAGCGCCCTGCTTAGCGTCGTATGACCTGGAGGTTCTCCGACTGAGATAAAGGAAACACGAGGAGCCGAAAGGCGATTCGATGTTGACTTATCGTAGGGAGGAGACCGAAGGGCACTAGACGCTAGGGCGCTGGAGCTAGACAGTTCTCGAAGTCAAAAATATTCTCTCTTCTAATCGGAAAAGCGTAAGCCCCCTGGTCAACGGCGTATATCCTCCTCCCAAAAGCTATCGCTTTCGGTCGTGCGAGGATTATGCTGCCGAAGCTTTCCTTTTGGAGCTTTCCAACTGAGATAAAGGAAACACGAAGAACCAAAGATGATTCGATGTGGACTTATCGTAGGGCGGAGAACGAAGGTGTCTCACCGCTAGGGCGCTGGAGCTACACTTTTTCTCATTCCTTATCTTCAAACAAAAAATGAAACAATTGATTAACTGAATAAAAATCTCAAAAAAAATCCGTACCTCTTAAAAGAAGTACGGATTTTTTATTATTCTAGTTTTTCACGTACAATTCTTGTCCAGGCTGAAGTGTTTGAACTCCTTCGATTTCAACAGTTTCTGGGTATTTTAAT
Source organism: Neobacillus sedimentimangrovi (assembly GCF_010614825.1). NCBI lineage: Bacteria > Bacillati > Bacillota > Bacilli > Caryophanales > Bacillaceae > Neobacillus > Neobacillus sedimentimangrovi. The sequence continues at coordinate 33,262 of NZ_JAAFZF010000007.1, read as the reverse complement.
CCTAAACCTGTATTCAAACATACAACATGCTCATCTTCTTTAATCCATCCTTGCTCGCGAAGAATTCTTGCAGCAGCGAATGTAGCTGCCCCCTCCGGACAGATGAAGTTACCTTCTAAAGATGCCACTTGTTTTTGAGCCGCCAATAAATCCTCTTCTGAAATAGCAATTGCACAGCCTTCTGTCGCATAAACACCTTCTAATACTAAGAAATCTCCTAATGCTTTCGGAACATTAATACCGAAGGCACAAGTTGTTGAGTTTTCGAAGAACTTCGATTCTTTTTCGCCCTTTTTCCATGCATCTACAATTGGGGCACAACCTTCCGCTTGAACTGCCACTAAACGTGGGAATTTACCTTTTTCTATCCAGCCTAGTTCTTGCATCTCAAGAATGGCTTTATAGATTCCAATAATTCCTACGCCCCCACCTGTTGGGTAAAGTATGACATCAGGAACTTTCCATCTGAACTGCTCGACAATTTCGTAGCCCATTGTTTTCTTACCTTCAATCCGATAAGGTTCTTTTAATGTAGAAGCATCATACACACCTTGATTTTGTACGAGACTCGCTACTACTTTCCCCGCATCACTAATTAAACCATTAATTAAATGCAAGTCGCCGCCAGCAACAAATACTTCTTTACGTGTAATTTGAGGGGCATCTAAAGGCATAACAATCGTCGCTTTAATGCCGGCTTTAGAAGCATATAAGGCCCAAGCAGCACCTGCGTTACCATTAGTAGGCATAGCTAATTGCTTGACACCAAGTTCCTTCGCTTTTGATATACCGACACTGGCTCCACGTGTTTTAAAAGATCCTGTTGGAATGATTCCTTCATCTTTTATATATAAATTATTGATTCCATATTTAGCTCCAAGCCGATGGAATTTTTCAAATGGTGTCATTCCTTCACCTAGTGTGACAACATTCTCTTTACTATGTACCGGTAGTAATTCATGGTAGCGCCATAAAGAATTTCGTCTTTTAGAGATTTCCTCTTTTGTTACATTCGCTTTTACTTTTTCTAAATCATAGCGAGCAAGTAATGGCGAACCACATTTACATAATTGCTGTACTTTATTTTCCTCATATGTTTCGCCACATTTCGGGCACTCCAAATGGGAAATATAACTGAAATCTTTCATTTTTTCTCCTCCTAAAATAGAAAAGACTACAATTAGTCTCTTTAAAAGAGAAAAATTGTAGTCTTGGATTTGTCAAATCAACTAATGAACTTATAAAACTAAGATCATATTAATCTTACTTTTCCTATTAGTCAACTTTGTTTTTGACATTTTTCTAATATTTCATATAAAATCGACTATTGATCTCTAGTAGCTTGAACAATTTTTAATTTTTCTAATATATCATCTGTTGATGTGGCGACTTGTAAAATGTCCTTTTGCTCCTCACGAATAAAGCCTTCTTCAATCATTTTGTTAAAATGTTGAATTAATGCATCATAAAAACCATTGATATTGTAAAGAATAACTGGGTTATTATGTAGACCAATTTGTGCCCATGTAAACACTTCAAAATATTCATCCAGTGTGCCACAACCACCTGGTAATGCAATAAAGGCGTCGGAAAGATCAATCATTTTCTTTTTTCGAGTATGCATGGAATCAACGAAATGAATTTCTGTTAAATGTAAATGAGCAATTTCTCTTTTTTGTAGATGTTCCGGCATAATACCAATTACTTTTCCATTATGGTCCAGTGCGGCATCTGCTATTGCTCCCATCAGTCCTACATTAGAGCCACCATAAACAATGCCAATAGATGCGCTTGCTAACTGTGCTCCAAGTTCTTTTGCCTTTTCCACATAAATCGGATTTTTCCCTGTTTGTGAACCACAATAAATGGCAACGTTCATGATCATTCCTCCAAACCAGTATGATATTTTATATTATAATCTGAAAATATTAATTAATTGTAAAGTTTATGAAAATATATATAGTTGGGAAAACCAATGTTCACCATAATAATATTTTACATTTTAAAAAAATAATCAGTTAATTGATACTGGTGAACCACTGTTGCAACTATTAATTATATAAATATACGGTATTCATTTTTTATTTTCCTTTTGATCCTATTGATGAGTGAGAAGAAATGGAGCTACAACGATATAGAAATTTTAAATGTTTGGCCCATGAGGCAATGAACAGACATTTGTGAAGGAAAATGATCTTCATGTATAAATGAGGCCAGGTGCAAATATTTATTAAATATCAGCATGGTGTTTGAATCAGCGAGGGGAGATGGTATACATGTTACGAATCATTCAAAGAGTAGTTGGCATTGTTTTGCTCATTTCAGGAATTTATCTGATTTTCGGTGCACAGGAGTTCTTTGGAACGATACTTATTATATTGGCATTTCTCATTTTTCCTACGGTTAGTAAGCCGACACACCAATCGAATGGGAATGATTTCGATTATCGAGATCAACAAAATGACAATGCCCACGATTCTGAGAATAATGCTGGAAGTGTGGGCAGCGATTCCGGTAGTGATGAAGGGGATTGATTCGTCTTCCTCCTCTTCCTTCATTCCTAAAAATATATTAATATTGGGCTGTTCCATCATATAATCATGCTTCTAAGCAGCCTTTTTCAAATGATTTGTTAAATTTATCTACAGCCGGCCTCCTCTCCCCTCCGAAATATGTCGAGCCCATCCCTCTTTTCTCCTTTATTCCCCGGGAAACTTACAAATTTCGACGAATTTCATCAATTACTACTATTCTATTCCAAAAAAATTACTAAAATAAGGAAGAATATTGTCGAATTGTACTTCACAATGATAGAAATACAGTTTAATATAAAATTAACAAAATAAGGGGTAATTGTATTTAAAGCCCAAAAGGAGGGGTGTCATACGTTTATCAACTAGTTTGAAAATTTTTTAGAAAATTAAATAATTGAGGAAGGGTTTTAGTTTTGAAAAAGTGGGTTTATTTTTTAACAATGATCGGATTGATCATCATAGGTCTGACTCTTGTTCCCCATCCATCTTTAGCTTCCAGTACTGGATGGAAACTTGAAAATGGAAAATGGTATTATCTTCAGAACCAAATACCCGTTAAAGGATGGTTACAGGACGGGGATAAACGGTATTACTTAAATGACAAAGGAATCATGGTAACTGGATGGGCAACCATCGAAGGCAAACGGTATTATTTCCAGGCTAATGGAGCGATGAAAACCGGTTGGCTGAACGACCGTGGAACATGGTATTACTTTGAAGCAAACGGGGCCATGAAGACTGGATGGATCCTTGACCATGGCACCTGGTACTATCTGCAGCCAAACGGTGCGATGAAAACCGGTTGGCTCAATGATGCTGGCAAACGGTATTACCTCCTTTCAAGCGGAGCCATGAAAACGGGTTGGCTAAACATCCATGGAACATGGTATTACTTTGCACCAAACGGGGCTATGAAAACTGGATGGATCCTTGACCGTGGCACCTGGTACTATCTGCAGCCAAATGGTGTGATGAAAACCGGTTGGCTCACTGACGCTGGCAAACGGTATTACCTCCTTTCGAGCGGAGCCATGAAAACGGGTTGGCTGAAGCTTAATAACAACTGGTATTATTTTAAATCCAGTGGGGAAATCAGTTACGGACTGCAAAAAATCGGCCATGATTTCTACTATTTTAATCAGTCAGGAGTCATGCTAGCCAATCAATGGTATGTACATAATCAAAAAAAATATTATTTTAAAAACGATGGCGCAGCTGCCAAAGGTGTATTTAATTACCAAAACAAAAAATATCTATTCCATGCAGATGGCACTCTAGCCAATGGATGGGTCAACATGAACGGAAAATGGTATTTTTCTGACAGTAATGGACTTGTAAAAACAGGCTGGTTGACCTATGGTGGAAAAAAATACTTCTTGGATGCGAACGGAACAAGGGTTACTGGCATATATAAAATCCAAGGAAAAACATACTACTTTAATAATGACGGTGTTTTATCAACCGGCCTTATAGAGATTAATGGAAAAGCTTTCTATATTCAATCAGATGGCACTCCTTTTACCAATGGCTATTTTACGATAAATGGTAAAAAATATTTTGCAAAGTCTAATGGTGAACTTCAAAAAGGCTGGCTCTTACAAAATAACAAGTGGTATTACTTTGGCAATGACTACACAATGAAAACCGGCTGGGTCCTAGTGAATGGAAAATGGTACTATTTAAACAAGGATGGAGTCATGCAGACCGGCTGGTTTGTGGAAAATAATAAAAAATATTACCTAAGTTCCAGTGGTGCCATGAGTACTGGCTGGCTCAAATTAAATGGAAAATGGTACTACTTTAATTCATCTGGGGTAATGCAAACCGGATGGATCGAGGTAAAAGGTGTCAAGTATTATTTAAATTCAGCAGGTGTCATGCAGACTGGATGGATCACCATCAACAATATGGATTATCTCTTTGATTCAAGTGGTGCACTTGTTCGTGGCCCTGTTACGAAAGGAAAGGACGAGAAAACCATTGTCATAGACCCTGGACATGGTGGCTATGATGGCGGTGCTAGTGTAGGCAGTGTGAAAGAAAAAGACATCAACCTACAAGTGGGACTGAAATTTGCAGAGCTTCTAAAAAACCAAGGCTACAAAGTATATATGACCAGAAATAAAGACGAGTTTATTTCTTTAGATCAACGTGTGGCTTTTTCCAATTCCATTAAACCTGATGCCTTTATCAGTATTCACGTGAATTCCGCCGGTGCAACCAGTGCTAAAGGGATAGAAACTTATCATAATTCTAAAGATGGTGTAATGCCTACAGAGAGCAAACTGCTTGCTACCTATCTTCAAAAAGCATTGATTGAAGCAACAGGAACGGTTGACCGTGGCATAAAAGACGAAAGCTTCCGCGTCATTCGTGGAAATGAAGCACCAGCCGTTTTAGTGGAAATTGGCTTTATTACAAACAGTGGAGAAAGAGCAAACTTAACAAGCAATAGCTATCAAAATAAAATTAGTTCGGGCTTACTGAAAGGTTTAAAGAATTTCTTTCAAGCTACAAATTAACCTTCCTACCCCCACCCTTTGATTATAGGGCGGGGGTTTTTTATGCCGGAAGATGACAAGTGATAAGAAAATACGATAGTATAAATCTTATAAATGGAAAAAAGGAGGATGCCTATGTCTGCCTCTAAAAATCAGCCTGCCTCCCCTTTTCGTGCTGTCTGCCCGCTTGATTGCCCTGACCAATGCGGTTTGCTTTTGCATAAACAGGACGGCAAGATTGTGAAAGTGGAAGGTGACCCGGATCATCCAGTAACTCGAGGTTATATTTGCAATAAAGTTCGAAATATGACGGAACGGATCTATGACCAAAATCGGTTAAAATACCCGTTAAAACGGGTTGGACCCAAGGGAACTGGGCAGTTTTCCCGCATTAGTTGGGAAGAAGCAATCGATACGATTACCTCCCACTGGAAGAAGTTGATGGCAACAGAAGGTCCTGAGAGCATTCTCCCTTACAGTTTTTACGGAAATATGGGACGGTTGACTGCGGAAGGGATGGACCGCCGATTTTGGAACCGTCTTGGCGCAACAAGACTAGAGCGATCAATTTGTTCCTCTGCAGGATCGGTAGGCTACAAATATACGATGGGCGGAAGTTTTGGCATGGACCCGGAGGATACGGTTCATTCGAAACTGATTATTTTTTGGGGGATCAATGCAGCCAGCACGAACATGCATCAATTGGCCTTGGCGCAAAAAGCTCGAAAAGAAAACGGGGCTAAAATTGTCGTCATCGATGTTCATAAAAACCAGACTGGTAGATTGGCAGATTGGTTTATTCCTATTTTGCCAGGGACAGACAGTGCCCTTGCGCTCGGGATGATGCATATTTTATTTACTGAAAATTTGGTTGATATTGACTTTTTAAAAAAATATACGATTGGTTGGGAGAAACTTCGCGACCATGTAGTACAATATGACCCAACAAGTGTTTCGGAAATAACAGGTGTACCGGTGGATGACATTTATCAACTAGCCCGGATGTATGGTTCCATAGAGCCGGCGTTTATTCGGATTGGTAACGGTCCTCAGCATCATGATAATGGCGGCATGTTTGTCCGGACCGTATCCTGCCTCCCTGCCTTAACCGGTCAGTGGCTAGTAAAGGGCGGGGGCGCCATCAAAGGAAATTCAGGGTGGCTCGCTCATAACTCTGCCCGCTTGCAACGATCAGATTTATTGAAAAACAAAAACACCCGTGTGGTAAACATGAACCAGCTCGGCGACGCCTTATTGAAACTTACTCCACCGGTGAAATCACTGTACGTGTATGGTTCAAATCCAGCGGTTGTGGCGCCTTCAAGTGGCAAGGTCCGTGAAGGTCTGGCACGGGAAGATTTGTTTACCGTGGTTCATGATTTGTTTTTATCAGAAACAGCGAAGTATGCAGATATTGTCCTACCTGCGACTTCGTCATTTGAGAATACCGATTTTTATACATCATACTGGCATCATTATGTACAGCTTCAGCAGCCAGTTATTGAACCATATGGCCAAGCCAAGTCAAATGTGGAGGTTTTCCGCTTACTTGCTGCTGGAATGGGGTTTGAGGATGAAGCCTTTGCACAGTCAGAGGTGGAAATGATAGCCGAGGCATTGGACCATCCCCAAAATCCATATCTAGAAGGAATCAACTATGATGTTTTAAAGGAGCGACATTTTGTAAAGGCAAAGGTGAAGCCACTGCTCTCTGAAAAACTACCAACCCCAAGTGGAAAGATTGAGTTATATTCTGAGAGGATGCAGAAAGACGGATACCCTCCACTACCGACATATGTGCCATTACCAGACGATGGTGGCCAATTCCCATTCCAATTTGTTCCTGGACCAAATCATAACTTCTTAAATTCGACGTTTTCAAATAACGAGAAGCATATTGGCATGGAACGGGAACCTCGGCTTTTTATGAATCAAGTGGATGCGGAAAAGTTAGGGATTAAGGACGGCGACTTTGTCCGGGTTTGGAACGACCGAGGGGAATGCGAACTAAAGGCGGCTGTAGGTGACAGTGTTCTTCCAGGCGTCGTGGTCACACAAGGATTATGGGCGGATATGGCTTGTTCGAGCACCAACTTTCTAGTTAACAGCCTCACCCCCGACCGAATCGCAGACATGGGTGGCGGTGCTGTCTTTTTCTCCGGAAGAGTCGCAGTGGAAAAACGCAAATCACCCAAAAAGAGGGGGTAAAACACCCCCTCTTTCGTCCATGCTCTCTCTATCCACATGTCAACTTTATGTAATTTAAAAACAAAAATTCCGCATAAAAAAACCTTCTCGCTTTGGAGAAGGTTTTTTTGATTCATCTCGACCGGTGTTAGGCTGTTTCTTCTCTGTCTTTTATTTTTAGAGCTTGTTCAAGCCATTTTTTCCCTTCGACAAGACGAGTAACGAGCATCGCACACACGGTATTTCCAGTAGAATTCAACAGGGTGGCTGGTGCATCGATGATCGTACTAATAACGGCAATAATTGGCAGAGCTTCAGGTGGGAAGCCATATACACTGATAATCAGCATTTCGCCAATCATCCCACCACCTGGAATCGCCCCCATGACAGCACCAACTAAAAAGGCAACAGCAAGGATACTTAAAATATTCGAAACACTTGTTAGATCTTTACCAAACAAAGCAAAAAGGAAAACAATTTTCAAAACACCACCGAAAACCGAACCATCCTTATGCGTGTTGGCTCCAAGCGGGATAATCGTCTCTGCGATATCCTTTGGAACCCCCATTTTTCTCACCGCCGCCAGGTTTACAGGAATACAAGCGGCGCTAGAGCAAGTGGCAATGGCTGTGACTGATGGTGTGATCGCATTTTTCCAAAAAACTTGCACACCAGCTTTGCCGCCGGCGATAAAAGCATATAAAGTAAAAAATCCAAAATAATAGATGACAGTCAAAATGAGATAGAGTACGAACGAACGAGCATAGCCTTCGAGAATTTGCGGTCCAAGTTCACCAATGACTGCCGCAAAATAACATCCCAAACCAATTGGAGCATAATACATGATGAGGCTGACCATTTTCATCATGACCCCTGTTGCAGCTGATAAAAAGTCCGCAACTGGCTTTGCTTTCTCCCCGACCAGTGCTGTCGAAATTCCAAAGAACAGCGCAAAGACAATCAACTGCAACATATTGCTTCTTGAGAGCAACAAATTAAAATCCGACACAGTAAAGGTATTAACCAACTGGGTAAGGAATGAAGGCTGCTCGGTTTCCTCCGCTACTTCTGCCCCACTCATCACCTGCTTAATTGCATCGATATCAGAAGGTTCAATTGGGTGAATAATCGATGTGCCTGCAAATCCGAGAATCGCAGAAACAGATGCAGTTAAAAGGAAAACAAGTAGAATGCTGCCCATGATTTTTCCAAGACGCTTCATGCCATTCATGTTGGCAATGGCTGAAGCAATGCTGAAAAATACTAGTGGCACGATCATCATAAACATTAAGTTTAAGAATAGATCACCGAATGGCTTAACCACAGCAGCCTTCGGTCCAAAATAAATACCTGCCACCCCTCCAAGTAAAATAGCAGATAATAAAATAAGCGTAAAACGATAATTTCTCAAAAACTTCAAATGGGTCACTGCCTTTCGCAAGAGTAAACACAATTTTTCACACTTGAAATCATACCCCAATTCATGCCGAGCGTAAATAATTTTATTACCTCAGAATCCAACCAAAAATAGGAAATCTACTAATAACAATGTAAGCCTTTCTCCCCACCATTTGTCCATCCAAAAAGACAAATGGTGCCTGACACTTTATGAAAAGCCAATATGGATCATGTATTTGGCAAAGTTTTTTTCAGCACCAATGTATTGGATGTTTTTATATTGGGCCGCATATGTTTTGGCTCTTGGAGAGGTGTAGAAAATGGGTTTCGCTACCCCGTGAAATGGAGCAATAGACCAGTTTCCGTCAGCGGTTGGGTTGATGATTTTATTTTTTCGAATGTAATCTGTGAGAATTTGTCGATTTTCATCCGGTGACGTGAAAATGACTTTACCTTCACGGACCCCAGGATAGGTTGTGCTAGATGCCCGGTAGTTGTGGGTTGCAACAATATACATTTGGTCATCCCTAACCGGGTTCCCCCTATACTTCAGATTCACGATCCGGTTTGAATCAGGATTCTCCAAACACCCATTCACATCATATTTTGCCGGTTGGGTGACATCAATTTGATACTCCACTCCATCAATGATGTCAAAATTAAATGATGGGAAATAGGGATTAATCAAAGGCTGCTCCCCACTTTTTCCCGGATCTATTCGATTGAACTGTCCTGCACTCATTTCCAGCCATTCCTTCAACTGTCTCCCATTCACCAATACAGCCTGCAATGTATTCGGATACAAATATAGATCGGCGATATTTTTGATCGCCAATGTTCCGGCGGGGATATCTGTGTAAAAATCGGGGCCTCCTCGTCCTCCTGCTTTAAAGGGAGCCGCAGCAGAAAGTATTGGAATCCCAGCAAATGGATGGAAGGAAAAATCCTTTAATTTTTCCGAGAGATACTCCGTTTGTGCATCGTTGACAATCTGAACAGCTGAGTCATCCTGCACAAGCGCAAAGTAGCTAAAAATCGGGGCAGTTGTTTCTCCGATTGGCCTGTTGACGTATTCTATCGTTGCTTGATGTTCAGGGAAAATATCTGCCATTACGGCCTCATTTGCTTCAATGAGAGAATGGCCATGAGCATCAGCAATAGGCCGTACCAAACTAAGGCTATCAACGATCTCCCATTTGTTGTTCTTTTTCTGAAGTGTTAGGTCAATCACACCTAGATGACTGCCGAACGAACCCGCCATCACTACCGGCTTTCCATGAATCGTTCCTTTTTCCAAGTCAATATTAGGTACACCCCTAAATTCAGGACCTGGAAAAAGATGATGGGAATGACCAGCTAGCACCGCATCTATTCCCTCCACTTGCGATAAATAGTAAGCGGCATTTTCCATGTTCGGTATATAGGGATCCGCACTAATTCCTGTATGGGCCAGGGCAACAATGACATCTGCCCCTTTGTTTTTCATCTCTGGAATATATTTTTTCGCCGTTTCAACGATAGAATGGACAATGACTTTTCCTTCTAGGGTTCCCTTATCCCACTCCATGATTTGGGGCGGTACAAATCCTATGATGCCCACCTTTAAAGTGTCTATTTGACCATTTTCATCCAAGACCTTTTTGTTCAAAATAACATAAGGCTCAAAATACGGTTTTTCAGTTTTGGCATCATAAATGTTCGCATTTACAATAGGCATCTCTGCCTGGCTAAGCACTTTAGTTAAAAAATCTAAACCATAATTAAATTCATGGTTTCCGATTGTAATAGCATCATATTGAAGTGTATGAAACGCGCGAATAACCGGATGGATGTCACCTTCGTTTATGCCCCTCACCCTCGCGAGGTAATCACCAAGAGGGTTGCCTTGGATAAAATCACCGTTATCAAACAACAAGGAATTTTTCACCTGGCTACGGGCTTGTTGAATAAGCGTGGCCGTTTTCACCAAACCAACCGTGTGGTCTTCTTTTGTTTGATAGTAATCATAGTTAGCCAGATGAACATGCAAATCTGTTGTCTCAAGCAAACGAAGTTGTACCATAAGACCTCCTCCCTTCTCCATCAACGACATCCGTTAATAGTGTCTGCACCCTGTTAGGTGGCGTATAACCTCCTTCCAAATTGGATAGCTCCCTTGGTGTGGTATCCAACTGAGAAAAAGGAAACAAGATGAGACGAAAGTCAAATCGAAGGCTTCCCGCCGCTAGAGTACTTGCCTAGAGTTCTCAATGTTAGCCATTTTCTATCTTATCCAAATACAAAACGACCTTTACCATAAAACCTTCTACACCAAAAAAATAGGTGTCAGACACCCATTTCAGAAAATAGAAATGGATACCTGACACCTTCATTACCTTTTTCTCCTCCCTTGAGTTTTTTTTCTCTCCTTGTCGAAGAGGCTGTAGACGACAGGGATGACAAAGAGGGTGAGGAAGGTGCTGCTGATAAGTCCTCCTATGACGGTGATGCCCATTGGCTGGTTAATTTCGGTACCTTCTCCAATCCCGAGGGCAAGAGGGATTAGTCCGAGGATTGTTGTCAAGGCAGTCATTAAAATAGGACGGGCCCGTTCTTTGACCGATACAACGATGGCCTCCATTTTATCCATGCCAGCGGCTTTTTTCTGATTAATAAAGTCAACGATCACGATGGCATTGTTGACGACAATCCCGGCCAGAACAATCGCTCCAATGATAGCAGTCAGCCCAATCGGTGTTCTTGTCACCGTTAGGGCAGCGGCCATACCGATGACCATTAATGGCACCGTAAACATAATGACAAACGGGTATTTCAATGATTCAAACTGAGCAGCCATTACGAGATAAACGAATACAACGGCAAGGACGAACGCCAAAATCAAATCATCTATTGATGATTCAAGCAGCTCGCGTTCCCCGCTGAAAACAACATCTGTTTCCTCAGGCAGATTCAGCTTGGCAATTTCTTTATCTACTTCCTTCGAAATCGCCCCCAAATTGGTCGTCGATTTATACTTTACCGTAAATTGAACGGCTGGCTGCTGGTTGATCCGGTGGATGTCCACCGGCCCGCTTTTTCGTTCAATCGTCGTCACTTCCGAAAGCGTGACATAGGTACCATCCGGTTTTTTCAAAAGAAGACCCTTTAATTGGTCTAAGTTACTAGTCACGTTCCGGTCATATTCAACAAAAACACCTTGAACATCCCCATCTTTCGTCACCATTTGTGTCGCTTGAACACCACGGGTGATATCGCCCACCACCTTCGCAAGTTGGGCAGGAACAAAACCATGTGCTAGTGCCTTTTCACGATCTACTGTTACTTGTATCTCATCGACTTGCTTCATCACATCTGTTGACACTTCATTCACTTGATCCATGTCTTTTAAAGCTTGAAAGATTTGATCAACAGACTTCTTCAAGCGAGTCTCATTCGTATCTTTCACCTGAAACGTAAGTGTATTAGGGCTTGAACCTGAAGTGGATTGCAGATTAAAGGAAAGCTTTGCTGTTGGGTTCGAACCACGTGCTGCTTTTTCCATTTCTGCCTTTACATCATCCACAAACTGAAAAGTGGATCGTTCGCGCTTATTTAGGTCTTTCATTTTCACATAAAGCTCAGCCACATTCCCTTGAGTAGTACCTCGGAAAGATTGTTCCTGGGTCGTTCCGATCAAACTGACATAGGTTTCAACATCTTTCTCCCCTTGCAGTTCTTTTTCCATCGCCGCAATGACCTTTTCGGTTTCAGACAATGCCGCACCATTTTCAAGCTTAACCTTTATGCTGAAAAAACCTTCATCTGTATTGGGTAAAAATTGTGTACCTACTGTCGTCAAACCAAAACAGCCGAGTACAAAGAAAATGAAAGCAAAGATCAAAACAGTCCCCCGATGTTTTAGTGACCAACGGACAGAACGCTCCAAAATTTTCGGCCAGCTATTTTTATGCCGGCGGTCATAACGGATTTTTATCGGCTTTCTTAAAAATCGGCTTGCTAGCATCGGTACAACCGTCAAGGCAACAAACAGCGAAGCCGCCAAACTAAAGGAAATCGTCAAGGCAAACTCCGTAAACAATTGGCCGATAATCCCGGATAGAAAAACAACCGGAAGAAATACAGCCACTGTGGTCAACGTCGAAGCGGTGATGGCAGCGCCCACCTCTTTCGTTCCATCTAGAGCCGCCTCCTTCGGGTTCTTTCCAAGGGTCAGGTGGCGGTTAATGTTTTCAATAACAACAATGGCGTTATCAACAAGCATCCCAATCCCAAGTGCTAAACCGCCAAGGGTCATAATATTTAAGGTAAAATGGGAGAAATACATGAGCACAAATGTGACGATGACGGAATATGGAATCGCAATTCCGATAATCAGCGGGCTTTTGATATTTCTTAAAAATAGGAACAAAACCAGCATTGCCAAGGCGCCACCAACAATTAAGGAATTGGCAATATTGCCAACGGCCATCCGTATATAATCCCCTTGGTCAAAAAGGATATCGGACTCGATTCCCTTATATTTTTCTTTTTCCAGAAGTTCATTCAACCGTTTTATGAACTCTTTTGAAACTTGGGCCGTATTAGCATCCGACTGTTGCAAAACACTGAGCAGCACGGATGGTGACTGATTAGTCCGAGTGATCGTCCGGTCATCGGCTGGGACAAGTGTAATTCGGCTCACATCGGAGAGCTTAAGCGGCGAACCATCCAGTGGATGTATACCAACTGTCAGCCCTTTAAGGGTCTCGATCGAATCAATTGTGCTAATGACTCTGGTTGTCAGCTCTTTTCCTTCCGTTAAAATCGTATCACCAGGAAGGGAAATATTGTTAGCTTTAATCAGATCTACAATATCTGACTGGGTCAGCTGGTAGGTCTGGAGCTTCGCTTGATCCAGTTCAACCCGTACCTCCTTAACCGAAGTGCCTGAGAGGTTCACGGCAGCTACCCCATCTACCTTCATAAGCTCAAGCTTCAACTGCTCAGCAAGTTCACGGAGAGAGGCTTCGCCTTCCTTGTTTTCCGTAGCACTGTCTGCTCCCTGAATATCAGAAGCCCGAAGCGAAAGCTGAATAACCGGAAATTGTGCCGGGTCAAACTTCAAGAACCGTGGGTTTTCAATATCATCCGAGAGGGGAGTCATATCCAGCCTCTGGATGACTTCATCCTGAATTTCATCTATGTCTGTCGTCCAAGAAAATTGCAATAAAATCAGGGAGGCCCCTTCCTGCGAAATTGAAGTCATCGTTTTAAGACCTGGCAGAGTCGAGAGGTTGGCTTCAAGCGGCTTCGTTACCTTCTCAACAACCTCATTGGGCCCGGCCCCCGGATAGGACGCCACCACCACACCGACCGGCGGACTGATTTCAGGAATGAGTTTCATCGGAATATTCAAGAGCGATACCGCTCCAAGAATCAAAACTAAAAACATGGTCACCAGCGTAAAAACCGGTCTTCTAATGGAAAAATGACTAATTCTCAAATGCGTAAACCCCTTTCAACCGCCATTACAAAATAACCGCTTCCAATATCCAAAAGCCAAATCTTTTTATAAAAATCAATACCATAATAACCAAAACAACACCAGAAAAATCACCAATAAATCTCTCTAATGAGAAAGGAGCAACTTTATTCTACATAAAATATCGACACATGATGTCAATATCTTCCTTACACATTTCTACTATATAAAACAAAAGTTACGGATACAAGTAAGATTGGTGACAGGCACTCATGTGGATATCATCCATCATGTGAATGGTTGTTCAATGATCGGTAGCTTGGCCCCTTCCAAAAGCTATACATAAAAAAAAAAACCCCGATAAGGATCGGAGTTTTTAGTTCCCTATTTTTTAATATCTTTTTCATAATCAGAATAATAGTTTCTTTTTACCTATTTTTATTAAACTGCATTCCTAATGGTTGTAATCCCACATAATCTTCCATTTTTCTTTTTCTTGAACCACGAAGACTTCTTGTTGGATGTCAAAGTTACCATATTTTCCTTTATAAGTTTGAGTGACAAGGAATTTATAGACATTAGTTAAAGCAGGTTGATCTTTGGAGATTTTCCATTCTTCCAGTTTTTCTGGCTCACCAATTGTATAGGTAAAGGTTTCGACTCCAAAATGATTCATGAAAACATGGGCCCGGTCCTGGATATAATGTCCCTTAGAGAATCTTTGTTTCATAGAAGAATGAAACAACTGCCATGATTGAGCAAAATCTCCTTTTTGCTCATAACGGTAAAACTCGTCCACTACCTCCAATGCCTCTTGTTCAGATGTGTCAAAAACACACCTAACGAGTAAAAACACGAGGATCACCAAAATAATCCCAATAAAAACGCCCTTTAACGGAACATGCTTTCTTTTCATCACGGTCTCCTTTATCGATTAAGCTCCTATTACCAATGAATATGATGAGCCACGTCCAAATAGTCGTAAATGAATACAATCTAGCCTCCCTACGTGGACAATGCCCACGAACAGTGCCTGACACCCTGTTAAAAGAAGAAAAAATAGGGGATGGTAAAATAAACTATTGATATTTTTTGAAAGGGCGAATAATATAGTAAAGTATTTAATTTATTGTTCGTGTTTTAAAGGAGTTTTTTACGATGTTTAAATTAGCTGAGAATCAAACCCGTGTAAAGACGGAATTACTGGCTGGGATCACCACGTTTTTTACAATGGTTTATATCGTCGTCGTGAATCCCGTTATTCTATCTGATGCCGGCGTTCCTTTCGAGCAAGTGTTCATGGCAACCATCATTGCAACGGTATTAGGTACACTATGGATGGCACTTTTTGCAAACTACCCGATTGCTATCGCACCCGGAATGGGGTTAAACGCCTACTTTGCCTACTCCGTTGTTGGAGGCGGTCAAAATATTAGCTATGAAACCGCATTTGCCGCTGTTTTTGTTGCCGGTATTCTGTTTGTGATCTTGTCTCTCACACCTTTTCGAGAAAAATTAATTGATGCCATTCCAGATAATCTTAAGCATGGAATAACGGCTGGGATCGGCCTTTTCATTGCTTTTATCGGACTACGGTTAACAAAAATTATTACCGCTCACCCGACCAATCTCGTTGGCCTTGGCGATCTACATGCTCCTTCTGCCGTTCTAACTCTGATCGGACTTGCCGTTACATTAATCTTAATGGTACTTAGAGTGAATGGAGCGTTATTCTTCGGAATGATTATCACTGGGGTCATTGCCTATTTTACTGGCCAACTGTCATTTAAAGAAGGATGGGTCGCCATACCTTCTCTTCCAGAGGGACTAATGATCACCAATCCTATTACCGCATTTGGCGACGTCATCCAGCATAGCCTTTACGCGGTTGTATTCTCATTCATTCTGGTCACTATTTTTGACACCACCGGAACGATGATCGGGGTTGCGAATCAAGCAGGACTTATGAAAAATGGAAAAATGCCGCGTGTCCGTCAAGCATTGCTTTCCGATTCCATTGGAACAGCAGTTGGAGCCATGTTTGGTACAAGCCCCACTACGGCCTATATCGAATCTTCATCAGGCGTGGCTGCCGGCGGTCGGACGGGACTAACTTCCCTTACGATAGCCGTTCTGTTTTTACTGTCAGCCTTTTTCGGACCACTTGTCAGCGCCGTTTCTGGTCTATCCGCGATTACTGCGCCAGCACTTATTATTGTCGGCAGTCTGATGATGGGCAGCATCGCCAAAATTCGCTGGAATGATCTCGACGAAGCATTCCCGGCTTTTATGACGATTCTTGCTATGCCACTGACATCTAGTATTGCTACTGGAATTGCTATTGGCTTCATCAGCTATCCGCTCTTAAAAATTTTCAAAGGAAAATGGCGTGAAGTTCACCCACTCGTTTATGTTTTTGCGGTTCTGTTCTTTATCCAGCTGGCATTTTTACCACATTAAAAAATGGCTTGGGTTTCCAAGCCATTTTTTCTTTTTCTAAAAAGGTGGCACTGGCACACAGCCCAAACCGTATGCTATTCTTCGCATAAAATAGAAAGGAAAAAAGAATGGAGGAAATAAAATGAAGCTTTATTTAGATCCAGGGCACGGCGGCTCGGATCCGGGTGCTCAAGGCCATGGACTGAATGAGAAGGATATTACGCTGGATATTGCGCTGAAGCTTCGTGATATTTTGTTGAATGAGTATCAAAATGTGGAAATACGCATGAGTCGTACCGGGGATACCACCAAGAGTTTAAGCCAAAGAACACAGGAGGCCAATGCATTTGGGGCCGACTTTTATCTTTCTATTCACATCAATTCTGCTGGTAGCTCAGCCCAAGGCTATGAAGACTATATTTATCCTGGTGCCTCTTCCGAATCCAAGAGAGTTCGAGATATCATCCATGCTGAGGTCATGAAAGTGAATGAACTGAGGGACCGTGGCAAAAAACAGGCCAATTTTCATGTACTAAGGGAAACAAAAATGCCTGCCGTTTTAACCGAAAATGGCTTTATTAGCAATGCGCATGACGCGGCACTAATGAAACAGTCGTCCTGGCGGCAAAAGGTAGCCCGGGGGCATGCAAATGCATTGGCCATTGCTTTTGGATTAAAAAGAAAGACGGTAACCACCCCCGTACCAACACCTGCTCCAAAGCCTGGGACACTTTATAAAGTTATGGCTGGGTCCTTTAAGGCAAGAAAAAACGCAGACGAACAAGTTACCCAACTGCGAGCCAAGGGATTTGATGCTTTTGTAGTGACAACAACGATTTCTGGAACCACCTGGTATCGTGTACAGGTAGGTGCATTTTCAAGTCGCGAAAATGCAGACAAGCATTTAACACTTGTTAAAAAAGCTGGATTTACTGATTCATTCATTGTAGTTGATGATGGAGGTAGCAGTGGAAACAGTAAAGGTTCATCGCCTGCCAGCCCACCTCGCGACAATGGAGGTAGTTCTGGTACAGGCTCGAACAGCGGTTCCACCGGAGGAGCTGGCAACGGACAAAATGAAAATAACGGTGAAAATTCAGGTAACTCGCCACAACCACCGAGTACCCAAGGGTTTCCGATTCTCGGCCCGACCATTTTGTCTCCTAAACAAATGAACGACTTTGTAAAAACCGTCAATCCTAATGCTCCTGAACTGGGAAATCTGTATTTCACCATTGGAGAATATTATGGAATAAGAGGGGACATTGCCTTTGCCCAAGCCCTTCATGAAACAGACTTTTTCCGTTTTACAGGAATCGTTCAGCCTAGTCAAAATAACTATGCTGGTATTGGTGCAACAGGGCCAGATCGTTCAGGAGCTACTTTTCAAACACCAGAAGAAGGTGTCATCGCCCATTTGCAGCATCTATTTGCCTATGCCACCGCAACCCCATTACCAAATCAATATCCATTAGTAGACCCGCGCTTTCACTTAGTGGAAAGAGGTTCTGCTCCAACATGGACCGATTTAAACGGAAAATGGGCAGTACCAGGCACCACCTATGGACAATCAATATTAGACCTGTACAAACGAATGCTTCGCTTCTCAGCCCAAAACCTTGAAAATCTTCAAAAAGAGATTCAGTTATAAATTCCTGATATGGTTGACTTCATAATCGTAAATAAACTAATCAAACGTTTGGTTAAATCCTATCTACAAAAATCTCAATTAAAATCATCCAACCTTCCCAATCAAACGTTTGATTAGTTTCACTCCCCCCCTCCAATAAAAAAATTCCCCCCTCCCCCCTGTCCATCTACCCTTCTAATTCCTATATAAAAGGTGTCAGGACACCTAAAAAGACAACACCTCGATTTGTCCACTCCACGTGGACATTACATTACTCTTGGAAAATTTGTCTACTGTACGCGTACAAATATCAGTGGTTTGTCCCTGACACCATTTGTATGAAATTATAAAAAGGGAGATGATCGTATGAAACTTTATTTGGATCCAGGGCATGGGGGCAAAGATCCTGGTGCCGAGGGGAATGGACTTCGTGAAAAGGATATTACGTTGGATATTGCGATGAGACTTCGGGATATTCTTTTGAATGATTATGAAAAGGTTGAGGTGAAGTTGAGTCGGACAAGCGATGTAACGAAGAGTTTAAGTGCACGTTCGAGTGAAGCCAACGCATGGGGAGCAGATTTGTATTTATCCATTCATATGAATGCAGCTGATCGTTCGGCTTGCGGATATGAGGATTACATTTACTCCGGCCTATCAAACTCATCGAAAGCAGCAAACTATCAAAAGATTATCCATGATGAAGTCATCAAAATGAATCGCCTAAAAGACCGCGGCCTGAAAAAAGCAAACTTTCATGTGCTCCGTGAGACAACCATGCCAGCCCTTTTAACGGAAAACGGCTTTATCAGCAACAGTCAAGATGCGGTACTCATGAAACAACCCTCTTGGCGGCAAAACGTTGCCCAAGGTCATGCCAATGGCCTTGCCATCGCCTTTCAACTACAAAAGAAAAAAAACTACTCCCCTGTGCTGACCATTCCTATCCCTGGCAAATCGTATAAAATCATTGCCGGGTCCTTTCAATCTTTTGACAATGCAAAGAATCGTGTCACTGCCTTACAAGCAAAAGGTTTCAAAGCATTAGTTGAAACCGCAAATATTTCAGATGATATCTGGTATCGTGCCCAAGCGGGAGTCTTTTCTAACCGAGAAAACGCGGAACAACGAATGGCTCATCTCAAAAAATCCGGGTTCAAAGATGTTTTCATCCTAACGTAATAAAGGTCCTATCATTTCATAACACTTACCGCCATATGGAAAATGGCGGCCTTATTTTTTTAATAAACTATGCAAAAGGTCATGGTTGATTCGGTACAAATGGATGGTTACATATGGCTTGTTAGACTCCTAAAAATACGACTCGCTTCTCTTATGAGCGGGTTCAAAGGGAAAAAGTACGAGGTAAAGAGACCCTATATGCATGAAATAAAAGGCCTTCCCGCAAAACACGTAATACTAAAATACTAATTAATACTAGTTTTCAAAAAAATCAAACAAATATTTTTCTAAAATAATAAAATTTGCATAAAAGGGTACAATTCCATTGGACAGAACCTCCCTGTTGGGATTAAAATCAGAGTATTATGAAAAGCTAAGGAGCTGCAAAAATGAAACTTACACAGGAAGAATTAGAAATTTTAAGGATTATAGAAGAAAACCATCGTCTGCCCGTGGAAACGATTGCTTTAATGGCCATGGTAAGCGAAGAAACGGTTAAAAAAACGATTAAAAAACTAGAAGATGAAAAAATTATCATGAGCTATCCAACATTAATTGATTGGAGCAAGGTAGATGGACAAGAAAATGTGGTAGCGATGATCGATGTCAAGGTCACGCCTAAACGCGGGGTTGGATTCGATGAGGTTGCTGAACGGATCGCCCGTTTTCCAGAGGTATCCTCTCTATATTTAATGTCTGGCGCCTACGACCTTTCCATCACCGTAGAAGGAAGAACCATGCACCAAATTGCCAAATTTGTCTCTGAAAAATTGTCGCCAATCGAAAGTGTCGTGTCAACGACCACCCATTTTATGTTGAAAAAATATAAGCATGATGGAGTGATTTTTGAAGGCGGAGACGAGAAAGATCGCAGAATGGTGGTATCCCCATGAAACACGAGTATTCGTATTATTTTTCAGAAGTAGTAAAAGACTTAAAACCATCTGGCATCCGAAAATTTTTTGATCTGGCTGCCAGCATGGAAGGCGTCATCTCACTTGGAGTGGGAGAGCCCGATTTTATTACACCATGGGGCACTCGGGAAGCGGCCATCCTTTCACTGGAGCAAGGTTACACTTCCTATACGGCCAACGCTGGGCTGCTTGAACTACGTGAGGAAATTTCTAAGTATTTAAGCACACGATTTGGCGTTCACTATGACCCAACTAACCAAATCATCGTGACAATTGGTGCCAGCCAGGCGCTCGATCTTGCCTTTCGGGCTATTTTAAACCAAGGAGATGAGGTGCTCATTGTCGAGCCAACCTTCGTTTCGTACGCACCATTGGTGTCCATTGCGGGTGGTAAGCCGGTTGCCATCTCCACTTCTCCAGATAATGGTTTTAAAGTGACTCCTGAGCAATTAGAGGCGGCCATCACAGAACGGACAAAAGCAATCTTACTGTGCTCACCAAATAATCCTACTGGCAGTATGCTGAACAAGTCCGAACTTGAGGCCATTGCAGCAGTAATTGAAAAACATGACCTCATCGTCCTTTCTGACGAAATTTATTCCGAGCTTGTATATGAAGATGAGCCATACACCAGCTTCGCGGCGGTGGACGGCATGTATGAGCGGACGATTTTAATCAACGGTTTCTCCAAGGGATTTGCTATGACTGGCTGGCGTCTCGGTTTCCTTGCCGCACCAAGTGAACTAGTGTCGGTTATGCTGAAAATATTCCAATACACAACCATGTGTGCCCCTCACATGATGCAGCACGGGGCCATTGAGGCGCTTCGAAACGGCTACCATGAAGTAGAAGCCATGCGCGCCAGCTACCGCAGACGACGCAATTATATGGTGCAGACACTAAACGAAATGGGTTTGGACTGTCATATGCCAGGCGGGGCATTTTACGTGTTCCCTTCCATCAAGTCAACCGGACTTAGTTCCGAACAGTTCGCAGAGGAGCTGCTCATGCAAGAAAAGGTGGCGGTCGTGCCAGGCAATGTCTTCGGTGAAAGCGGAGAAGGATACATACGCTGCAGTTACGCCACCTCCATGCAACAACTACAGGAAGCAATGAAGCGAATCCAACGATTCATTAAATCCAAAAAACTAGTGACCCTGTAATATAGAAAAGCGAAAGCCCCCTGCTCAGCGTCGTATGGCTTCCTCCCAAAAGCTTAACGCTTTCGGTCGTGCGATGTGGATGCTGTCGTAGCCTTCCTTGTGGTGATCTCCAACTGAGATATAGGAAACACGAAGAGACGACAGGCGATTCGATGTTGACTTATCGTAGGGCGGAGAGCGAAGGCGTCTCGCCGCTAGAGGACTGGAGCTAGACTTTTTTAAGATCGAAATGATTTTTTTCTTCAGTTAATAAAAAAGCGCAGGTCTCATGAATGAGAGAATCCTTCGCTTTTTTATTTTTCCCTAATTTGAGTTCTTGTGCTCTCCAATCGTTTGAATTCATTCACTAAATATCTCCGTACCTTGTCTTTCCACAATCCTTCATTTAATCATGCAAAATGTTCAGCATATCCCCATTTTCATCCCTTAGTTTCCAACTAGCTTAGCGAATTCATCGAGAGCTGTGGAATATTTAACGTAAAGGCGTGGAATATAGTATCGTTCATTTTTTATCCCTTTTTCCGAATAAAGCTCAGGTGTGGTGGTTATACCGAATTGGTAATACTTTTTTGTTTCCTCCACGACTTTGTCGTTGAAGCTTCCGTATGGGTAACTCAACGCTACCACCGGTTTACCGGTTATCCGTTCAATCTTTTCTTTGGATTCCTTCAATTCATGGGTAAATTTTGTTAGTTTCGTTAAATCCGGATGGGTAGCCGTATGGGACTGGATGGAGAAAAAGCCTGATTCAGCCAGTTTTTTCAAATCCTCAGCTGATAATCGATTGGGCCAGCCGATAAAATCAGATATGACAAAAATGGTGCCAACAGGCTGAAAGGAGGGTGTCTTTAGTTTTTGAAAAATCTCAAAGGCTTTCAAATTATTTTTATATCCGTCATCAAAGGTGATAAAAACCGGTTTTTTTACGGTTTTCAAATCATCCCATTGTTCAAAAGTTAAGAAAGTAAAGCCATGGTCCCGCAAATACTTCATCTGCTTTTCAAATTGTTCAGGGGTTACATATAACTCCTTCTCCCCCGTCCCTGTATATTCAGCAATCGAATGATAAACTAAAATGGGCACTTTCTGCTTGGCAGCTACTGGTGAAACAGATAGCCCCCATCCAAAATAAAAAAATGCCAGCAAGAATAATAAATATTTTTTCATCTTACCTCACCTGATCTCGGAAGAATTCTCCTCTTATTATTCCGCTAACATTTCCTAATTATTGACATCGTCCTTTAACATTTAATCGTGCCAGTATGGGGCCTGTTTTGTTTTCTCCGGCGAAACTGTTTGGAGCCTAGCATATGAATGACCAAGACCCCAGAGATGGCAATAGCACCGCCAATAAGGGAAACCATACTCGGCCACTCGTTCAACCAAATCCATGCCAGAACAATGACGAATACCGGTTCAATATATAGCATGCTTGTAACGGAGCTTGCTTTTCCAGAAGAAAGCGCGAGTCCCCAAGTGACATATCCTATCACGGTTGGAAAGATACCTATATAAATCGTCGCTAAATGTGCCTCCAGTGTCGCTTGTTGAAGACCCTCTATCATTCCAGGAGAAAAAAAGAAAAACGGGATCGTTCCCACCCAAGTGAAATAAGCAGTCAATTCAATGGAAGAATAGCGTTTTAACAGTGGTTTCTGATAAGCGAACATGACTGCAGTCGCACAAGCAGCCATTAAGATGAAGAGAACCCCTTTATTCATCTGAAAAACCGGTCCCGCTGAGTCAGCCATGGTAATGATCGCAATTCCGGCAAATCCTAAAGCCAATCCTAGCCAGCCAAACAAGCTAATCCTCTCTTTTAAAAAAAATACGGCAATCAATGATGTAAAAATTGGTGCAGCACCAACAATCATTCCAGCCGTACCAGCTGACACTGTTTCTTCACCAAATGTTACTCCTATATGATAAAGACTAATCCCTGTCCACCCAAGAACGGCAATTGGAAGAAGATCCTTTTTTTCGGGAAGCCGAAATTTAACACCTGGCCACATCGCATAAATCGCAAAGATGACTGATGCAATGAAATACCTAGTTAGGACGAGATGTCCAGGTGAATAGCCTTCATGAAGAACCATCCGAATGGCAGGGAAAGAAGATGCCCAAATGATAACTGTGATCGATGCGAATAGAAAACTCTTCGTGTTCAATCTCTTCACCCCTTCCACATTTACCCAATATTATCACGGTAACCGAAATACTTCAATTGAAAAGATTGATATGAAGGGGCACATCCGCATATGACATGGGCTGGTTTACTCCTTTAAAGATGCGCACGAATCAAATTATGTAGCCTCGGCCGAATTCGTAATATATGGTCTTGACGTCCAAAATGAACCCGATTGGTTAACAAGATTACATGAAGATCGATTTCCGGGTCAAACCAGATACTTGTTCCCGTAAAGCCGGTGTGTCCGTATGAGAAAGGTGAAAAAAAGTCCCCACAGGATGAATAGGCTGGACTCTTCAAGATCCACCCTAAGCCGCGGTATTCTTGATCAAATGGGGTGAAGTTTTGTCTCGCTAGTCGCAGAGCCTGCTCCGATAAAATTCTTTTCCCTTGATAAACACCGTTATTTTCTATCATCGAAGCAAATTTCGCCAAATCGGATACCGTAGAAAAAAGTCCAGCATGCCCACTGACTCCGCCCATGCTCTCCGTATTTTCATCATGGACAATCCCACACTTGTAATCTTGTAATTTCTCACAATATTCCGTTGCCGCAAAACGATGTTTGGGAAAAATAGAATTAAATCCGGTATCCACCATGCCAAGCGGTTCAAAAATTTCCTGTTTTACATATTTATCAAATTTCTCGCCTGTTATCGTTTCTATTACTCTATAAAGGGTAATCAACCCTAAGTCCGAATAGATCACTTTTTGACCAATCGACGCTTCTAACTCCTGTTGACAAATTTTTGTAAAAATCTGCTCCGCATTCAAATTCTCTAAATAATATCGCTTATGTGCAGGGAGACCAGAAGTGTGGGTAAGCAAATGTCTAATCGTGATCGATTCCTTGCCATTTTGACCAAACGATGGGATAAAATAAGAAACCGGATCATCCAAACGAATGTCTCCATTTTCCAGTAGCTTTAATGTCACGGGCAATGTCGCCACTACCTTGGTCAATGAAGCAAGATCGAACACCGTATCTAATTCCATCGGTTCCTTCTCGGGGAACACCCTTCTATGCCCAATCGCCTCTTGCAATACCACTTGCTTTTGATAGGAAATATGAATGACCGCACCTGGAATATGCTTTAGGTCCACTTCCTTTTGCAAAAAATCAAGAACCTTCGTTTTCATCCAATCATTCACCGCCATTTCCCTTGATTAGGTGGCTATCTTTTTCCAGATTCATAATCATGCCTCTTGTTTAAAGGAATGGATGAAGGAATCAGTAATTTTCACACCAGCCTGCTGCAGGGCCGCTATTACAGAACCGGCCACAGGAGGCAATTCTGGTAAAATCAACTTCGTTTGCAGGTAATCAAATTGCAGATTATCTTCAATGACTGGGACAAACCAATCCGCCTTATTAAAAATCCCGCCTGCCAGAACAACTGGAATGGTTTCATGGTTCGGTTCATCTTGATATAATTTTAAAATAAGGGCACGAATGGACTCAGCCATCTCCTGGCCAGCTTTATGTAGAATTTGTTTAGCAACATGATCCCCTTGTTCGGCAGCCAGAAACACGAATCGACTTAATGAAGCCAAGATTTCCCTTGCTTTTTTCATATCATAAATGATAGGAATTAACCCCGGTACATGGCCCAAGTGAAAATGATGAAGGATAAGGGAGGTTAGGATCGTCTTTTCTCCTAATCCATCATATTCATCAAAAATGGCTTTTACAGCCCGATTGCCAATGGAGTATCCGCTACCCGGATCCCCTAATAAAAACCCCCAGCCTCCCACTCTTGTACGGGTGTTTTGTGCACTGATACCAAATGTTATGGATCCCGTTCCGCTAATATGAACCACACCCGGTTTTCCCAATGTTCCAGAATATAGTGCATTCACCGCATCATGATCCACCTGAACCTGACAACCTTCGGGCAAGTATGGTTGAAAAAGTCCGCTCATTCTCCTTTTATCCTCTTCCCTGTCACCGCCCGACATTCCTGCAAAAAAGCTGGTCACCTTCGCAAAGCGATCTGGTGTCTGTTCTCTAATACTATCTAGTAGTTTTTGAATTTCGGTTTCTACACGTTCATACCCTAAGCTATTTGGATTGGTCGGTCCAACGACGGCACGAGAGTACACCCGCCCATTATGATCACACAGGACACCAATGGTTTTTGTCCCTCCCCCATCAATACCAAGAACAAACACAAAACTTCCCTCCCTGTCCACAGATATACTTTAAATATTAACACAATTCAGATAAATATTAGTTAGGAGATTGATAAAACCTACCATAATTTCTAAGATGAAAATTTTCATTAGCCATAACCTGCATCTGCCACAATGTATTTCGATAAGGCATCACTGATAAAGAATGGAATTTAAACAAAATTATTTACTTTGAATAAAAAGGATAACAATAATAATATAATTAAATACAATAATAATTTATTGTAAAACGATAAAACATATGTTATAGTCACTTTATCATGAAATCAGTGAGGTGCTTTTAAATGAGTGTTAAACATGGTTCAACCACTTTTTTAAAGGTCATTATTTTTCTGATTGGAGTGGCGATATTAGCTTTGTGTATTTATTGGTTACCTGAAATGGCCATTAAAGATGCAAAGACACATCCAGATACAGCCTATTTTCTCATCCCTTTTTTAGTATGTGCATATGGATTTTGTATTACCTTTTCTATTGCGTTATACCAAGCATTTAAACTATTAACTTATATCGAAAGGAATCATGCATTCTCCGAGTTATCCATTAATTCTTTAAAGGTTATAAAAAAATGTGCTTTTACAGTCATTTTCCTCATTTTGTTAGGAATTGTAAGCTTAGCGGTGCTTGTAAAAGTGACAGGTGAGGATGTGGCAGGTCCCATTTCATTAAGTTTAATGGGTATTTTGGCAACAAGTATCATTGCAGCCATTATGGACGTACTTCAAAAGCCAATCAAAGATTTCCTAGATAAAAAAGAGGAATGATAAATGAAAAATACATCCATTTTGTTTTTAAAATTAGCAATTATTCTTATTGGAATGGCGATTCTTGCATTGTGCCTCATTTTAGTGCCTAAGTTTGGGAATTTTGTTGGAGAATTGTATCCAGATAAAGCTTATATGAAATATCTTGTTTTCATCGTGATGTATGGAGCAGCTGTGCCTTTTTACTTTGCTCTCTATCAAGCTTTTAAC
Organism: Neobacillus sedimentimangrovi; assembly: GCF_010614825.1. Lineage (NCBI taxonomy): Bacteria > Bacillati > Bacillota > Bacilli > Caryophanales > Bacillaceae > Neobacillus > Neobacillus sedimentimangrovi. The sequence goes on along the minus strand of NZ_JAAFZF010000007.1, from coordinate 6,498 downwards.
CTTTTACGGTACATTGACGAGAAGACAGCGTTCTCGGAATTATCTGTAAAGGCATTAAAGAACATAAAGTACTGTGCGATGACAATCAGTGGTTTGTATGGATTAGGTTTGCCACTCTTATATTTTATAGGGAAGAAAGTTGATCCTCCTATTGGATTAATAGGACTCATCATCATTTTTGCTTCGTTGGTTATCGCCGTTTTTGCTGTTATTCTCCAACGGTTTCTACAAGAAGCGATTAACATAAAATCAGAAAATGATTTGACGATCTAGGTAGAGGATATGGCAGTTATGAATATATGAATATGAGGGTAGCCAGATGATATTTGGGAGTACCAAAGTGACGAAGAAACTCAATAAATTAGACAATCAATTTATATTTAGTCGATAAATAATGAAAGGGATAGTCATTAAGCTATCCCGTCTTTGCGTTTATGATGTTATTTACTCAGAGACTTCCACAAAGAATTGAAATGAATTTAGCGACAATGGCATGTTGTTTGTTAAGGTCCTCCATATTTTTATTCTTATCCACTCTTCAAAAGAAATAGAGTGGAGGAATTAATCAAAAAACTGCCGTTACTTTCCCCCTTTATATATCAAGCTTTCTCTACTAGTAATTCAAGTCGTCTTTGAACTGTAGACCGGCTGGAAACATCATTTAAAGAATGCAAAACATATATTTTCTCAATACACTATATTGAACATGGAGATCGTTCGCAACACTCACCATTATTCAACAATTCTATGAACTTCTTATTAAAAAATCCAAAATAAAGGGTGATAAATATGATATAGTATGTTCATAAAATGATTTAGAAACCTTTATCTACCGTTCCCACGGAAGTACAGAAAGGAAGTTACCATGAAAGCACCAAGATCCATCAGTTTACCGCTCATGATTTCGATCGTTGCCATTTCCTTTTCAGCCATTTTTGTCAAATGGTCAGATGCTCCGGCATCAATACTAAGTATGTATCGCATGATATTTGCTAGTTTATTATTAACACCGATGGTTTGGCTAAACCGGCACGAATGGAGAAAAATCAATCCCAAAAATGGCGCCTTTTTATTTTTTTCAGGTGTGTTTTTAGCTTTTCATTTCGTGCTCTGGTTCGGCTCTTTAAAATTTACTACGGTGGCAAGCTCCACCATCATCCTTGCCTTGCAGCCGATTATATCGTTAATAGGCGGGTTCTTTCTTTTTAAAGAACGAACCAATGCGACAGCATTAGCCACGATGGGAATTGCCATTGCTGGAGCCATGATGATCTGCTGGGGGGACTTCGGGCTAAGCCAAACAGCCATCAAAGGAGACATCCTCTCCTTCTTTAGCGTAATCGCCGTTGTTGGTTACTTATTTATAGGACAAACAATCGTCAAACAATTATCCCACTGGATTTATAGTTTTTGTGTATTTTTAAGTGCTTCTATTGTTCTTGTCATCTACAATCTAGTAACCAATGTGCCCTTTACCAATTATCCAGCAAGAGAATGGGGAATTTTCCTACTACTAGCCATTGTTCCGACCATTAGCCATGTCATTAACAATTGGTTATTAAATTATGTCAACGCCACTACTATTTCGATGAGTATTTTAGGAGAACCAGTAGGGTCCACGATTCTAGCTTTCCTCATACTTGGCGAACAGCTAACGAACTGGCAGATTGCCGGAGGAGTCCTTGTTCTCTTAGGGGTCTTCTTCTTCATGACCCAAAAACAAAAAAGAGAAGGAAAGCAAGCATCGAGTACTTTATCACAATAAGGAACCAGGTTCACAGATTTATCAAACAAAACAGAAAGGCTTCTGGATAGGCTCTTCGATAGAAAAGATCGGAGAGCTTATTTATTTCCGTTGGAACACATGCCCAAAAGCAACCGCATTCGAGAGAAGAGCCATGCCTCGCTAACCAAATTAAACTAATTTTACCAAAATAAAAACAGTATTTTTCGTTTGACGTATATTACAAATTCATATATTATTAATTCGAAATAATTTACTTCTAAGAAAACCAAAAAGGAGAATGATAATGAAAAATATTTTAGTAGTTAAAGGTAATAATCGTCCAGCATCTGAAGCTGTTTCTAGTAAAATGTATGAAACATTCATCGAGAATTTAGAAGGGGTGAACGTAACAACTTTCGATGTCTTTGCCGAAGATATGCCTTATTTCGGACAAGATCTATTTAATGCTTTTGCAAAAACACAATCCGGTGAAGCATTGACAGACATCGAACAACGAATTTTAGCTGCAAAGCAAAAAGCGATGGATGCATTCTCTGCGGCAGATATTGTTGTCTTTGCCTTCCCTCTTTGGAATTTAACGATCCCTGCTAAATTACAGACTTTCATTGATTATATCTTCCAAAGTGGCTTTACCTTCAAATATGATGAAAATGGCCAATTAGTCGGCTTAATGAAAGACAAAAAAGCAGTAATTTTAAGTGCACGTGGTGGCATTTACTCCACACCAGAAACAGCACCAATGGAAATGGCAGTTAATTATATAAAGAATGTCGTTAACTTCTTTGGAATGGAAATTATTGATGAGATCATTATTGAAGGTCACAATGCTAACCCAGACCAAGCAGAGCGCATTATTAAAGAAGGTTTGGAAAAAGTAGCGGAAGCAGCCAAAAAACTATCAGCTGTTCCAGTATAAAACGAATATATTTAATAGGCAGGGTAAGTCCCTGCCTTTTTTATGCATTTGATAGTAACGGAATTCTCCCGCGATATTTTTCTATTAATTGATGATTATGGTCATCAGCCCCATCAATATTGCCGCTCAAGAAAACTGGCGGCTGGAAACCGTTATCCGCCATAATCTTAATGGCTTCCGCTAATACGGCATTTAAGATGACCGCACCTGTCACTGTGGAAGTTGCCCCAAATGGTTCCATTACTTTTTCATACGATAACGCAGCATCCCCTTTTGAGGAATGATTATCAATCACAACATCTACGGAATTATATAAATGCCGTCCACTCTTATGGCGAGAAGGCTGGCTTTTCGAGTATTCCAGCGAAGTAATCCCTACCACAAAAGCCCCCTTTTCCTTTGCAAACAAAGCCACATCCACTGGTACAGGATTGCGTCCAGAGGTAGATAAAACAAATACAAGATCTTCCGGACGAATATCCTGTTTATGTAAAAACTCTGCGGCATAATCATTTTGACGTTCCAACTGTGACGAACGTAACGCTCCTTCATGGAGCATTAAAGGTTCGACGAAAATGGGCTTAATCGGTACAAGACCGCCTGCCCGATAAAATACTTCTTCTGTTAACAGATGCGAATGGCCGCAGCCAAAAAGCTGGATAATTCCACCTTTTTGAATCACTTCCGCCACCTTCTCCGCCACTTTTTGCATTTTCCCTTTCTCTGTCTTTTCCACTAATTCAATTTTTTTCTTCGCTATTTCAAAATATTGAGAAAGCATCCGTATCACCCCCTGCCAAATATATATCCGCGTTCATCTATACAAAAAATCTCCATTGAATCCTTCTTGAATTACTATATACATTCTATAATAATAAAAAAGCTCCCTTTCATAAAGGGAGCTAAATCATATATGTATAAATTATCTAAACTTATTATTAAAATAAATGGCTCCGCAGGCAGGATTCGAACCTGCGACCGATCGGTTAACAGCCGATAGCTCTACCACTGAGCTACTGCGGAATAATAAAGATTCAACATACTCTTTGCATAATTTGTGTCCCCGCCTCAGAAAGCAAATTCAAGAAGCGGCTAGGCGTGTACAACTCGCAGTTAAATCTTGAAGTATTGCTCGTCTCTACCACTGAGCTACTGCGGAATAATTATATAAAATGATGGGCCTAAATGGACTTGAACCATCGACCTCACGCTTATCAGGCGTGCGCTCTAACCAGCTGAGCTATAGGCCCATTATAATACAATTTATAAACTTTTTCAACATTTATTAACAAAAATTGTTCATTTATTTTTTACATGATTCTGGAGGCAGCACCCGGATTCGAACCGGGGATAAAGGTTTTGCAGACCTCTGCCTTACCACTTGGCTATGCTGCCATTCAAAAGTGGCTGGGCTAGCTGGATTCGAACCAGCGAATCACGGAGTCAAAGTCCGTTGCCTTACCGCTTGGCTATAGCCCAATAATCAAACTTCAAAGAAATTATATCATAATGGGGCGATTGATGGGAATCGAACCCACGAATGCCAGAGCCACAATCTGGTGCGTTAACCACTTCGCCACAACCGCCACAATAAAGAAATAGAGTATCAAATGAAAAATGGTGGAGGGGGACGGATTCGAACCGCCGAACCCTGAGGGAGCGGATTTACAGTCCGCCGCGTTTAGCCACTTCGCTACCCCTCCATGAAATCTATCTAATTAAATGAATGAACGGTCTGGACGGGACTCGAACCCGCGACCTCCTGCGTGACAGGCAGGCATTCTAACCAACTGAACTACCAGACCATGAACATATATGTATATGGCGGAGGAAGAGGGATTCGAACCCCCGCGCGGCTTTCACCGCCTCTCGGTTTTCAAGACCGACCCCTTCAGCCAGACTTGGGTATTCCTCCATATAAATAAAACCTATAGAAACCATACCAGCGGCAGCAGTAATAAGCCTTATTCATCGAATTACTAGCTTAGTGAAGGTACACTCCATAGGTTGGATTTTTTATAGCGGCGGAGGGGATCGAACCCCCGACCTTACGGGTATGAACCGTACGCTCTAGCCAGCTGAGCTACGCCGCCATTATGTAAAAATATACTTTCGACTGGTCGGGAAGACAGGATTCGAACCTGCGACCCCTTGGTCCCAAACCAAGTGCTCTACCAAGCTGAGCTACTTCCCGAAACTGTTAAATTTAAGTGGCGCGCCCGACAGGAGTCGAACCCATAACCTTCTGATCCGTAGTCAGACGCTCTATCCAATTGAGCTACGGGCGCATATTTATTTAATGGAGCGGAAGACGGGATTCGAACCCGCGACCCCCACCTTGGCAAGGTGGTGTTCTACCACTGAACTACTTCCGCAATAGTTACAATGGTGAGCCATGAAGGACTCGAACCTTCGACCCTCTGATTAAAAGTCAGATGCTCTACCAACTGAGCTAATGGCTCATATTTAAACAGTCCCCTAATCTTTGAAAACCGTTTGTCAGATGTCCCCGCCTCAGTAAGCTAAATCAAGAAGCAGCTCGGCGTGTACAACTCGAAGTCACCCAAAGAAGTTTCCGTCATCCCGACCTCAGTAAGCTATTTCAAGCTGCAACTCGGTCGGTATGCTGAAGCTTATTCAAGATGTTCATTCAATCGTGCTCTACCAACTGAGCTAATGGCTCAAAAAAGGCAAAAAAAATTAATGGTGCCGGCTAGAGGACTTGAACCCCCAACCTACTGATTACAAGTCAGTTGCTCTACCAATTGAGCTAAGCCGGCATTTTTTATTCGATTAAAAAATTAAATTACAACACGCACTTTGTTTCGTCATCCCGACCTCAGTAAGCTATTTCAAGCCGCAGCTCGGTCGGTATGCTGAAGCTTCATCAAGATGTTTATTCGGCCGTGCTCTACCAATTGAGCTAAGCCGGCGTTTTTATTCGTTTAAAAAACTAAATTACAACACGCACTTTGTTTTCGTCATCCCGACCTCAGTAAGCTATTTCAAGCCGCAGCTCGGTCGGTATGCTGAAGCTTCATCAAGATGTTTATTCGGCCGTGCTCTACCAATTGAGCTAAGCCGGCATTTTTTATTCGATTAAAAAATTAAATTACAACACGCACTTTGTTTTCGTCATCCCGACCTCAGTAAGCTATTTCAAGCCGCAGCTCGGTCGGTATGCATAATATGGTGGAGGATGACGGGATCGAACCGCCGACCCTCTGCTTGTAAGGCAGATGCTCTCCCAGCTGAGCTAATCCTCCAAAGATGGTGACCCCTACGGGATTCGAACCCGTGTTACCGCCGTGAAAGGGCGGTGTCTTAACCACTTGACCAAGGGGCCAATATTAGTTTTGGCAAATTTATAATCCCCATTGGGGCTTGGCCCGGCAGCGTCCTACTCTCACAGGAGCTTTCGCCCCAACTACCATCGGCGCTGAGAAGCTTAACTTCCGTGTTCGGTATGGGAACGGGTGTGACCTTCTCGCCATTGCCACCGGACCTATTCAATTGAGGTTCATTCCCTCAAAACTAGATAATGCAGAAGAAGTAGGGAAGAACGAGCTCGCCAAAAGCGAAATCAATCACTTTTTTATTTGGTTAAGTCCTCGATCGATTAGTATCAGTCAGCTCCACACGTCACCGTGCTTCCACCTCTGACCTATCAACCTGATCATCTTTCAGGGATCTTACTAGCTTAACGCTATGGGAAATCTCATCTTGAGGGGGGCTTCATGCTTAGATGCTTTCAGCACTTATCCCTTCCGCACATAGCTACCCAGCGGTGCCTTTGGCAAGACAACTGGTACACCAGCGGTGCGTCCATCCCGGT
>NZ_JAAFZF010000069.1:0-10562 GCF_010614825.1 Neobacillus sedimentimangrovi | reverse complement strand
TGAATGGAAAGCTTATGAATGGGGGAACAGTCGTAAAGGTTATTGGCGAATCTCAAAAAGTCCCATATTACACAGAACCCTTGGAAACTCCTATTGGAGTAACCAAGGGCTTAAAAGTCTACAGAAACGTTATGAATTCTTGCGTCATTTATCTTGATTGAACCGCCGTATACGGAACCGTACGTACGGTGGTGTGAGAGGACGGGGGTTAATCACCCCCTCCTACTCGATTTCTTGAATTCTTTGATATAGTTTTTCTTTTTCCTCATCTGACAGTATTCTTTCCGCCATTGGAAACAATACGTTTTCTTCTTTAGCAAAATGTTCAGTTAAGATAAAATATGCTTCTTGTATTAAAGCACTTAGATTTTTCATTTCCTCAGGAGAATGATTGTTGTTATTGGTCTTCTCAAGAAATGTCTTGATTTTTAATTTTGCCTGATCGTGTTCATATTCCATTACAGCAATTGGCCCAGATGTCGTACCAATGTATGTCCCCATCATAGGGAATAATACTCCTTCTTCCTTTTCTGAATGAGGATCTAGAGCTTCTTGAAATTCTTTTACTTTCTTAGATAAGTTAGTGAAATTAGTCAAAATACTTTCATCTTGATCAATTTTCTTTGTTAAGCGGAATAATCCGTCTAATTGCTCCAAAAGGGGGAGGTGTTCTTCTTTTAATTGCTTTAAACCTTTACTGAGTTCAGCAGGTGGCATTCCTCCAAATGCACTCATACATCCGCTCATAATTTCACCCCTAACACATTTTGCTTCAAGTATAAGGGTAGTTTTGACAATATGTAGTGACAGAAATCACAAACCAACAAATTATGATGTAGAAAAAAATAAAATAGTATTCAGAAAATTTTTAGTCATTGTAAGACAATAAATGGAAGTGTGTTTAATATAATATAAATAAATCGAAACAAAGGGAGGGTAAATATGAAAACCCCTAATTACCATGATTTCTATCAAAAGGCATTAATCCCGATTGGACGAAACGATTTGAAAATATTGAAAGATTCGTATATTGGTTTTTCTGAATCTTCCCACACACATTGGTTAATTGCAGTAGAAGGTGTACAGCTTCCACAATCTAAGATTTACTTTCATTGGAAAGTGAGTATTTATCCAGCAAATGATGAAGGTGATTTTAATTGGAAAAAACCTTACTATTGTTCAGCTAATATGGAAAACATCGATCAAGCTATTGCATTAGCCTCATCATTAATGAAATCAAGTAGAAAAGATGAACTTTCCTCCGCTGTTCTCTTAGAGAAAATAAGCTAGCCACTCACATACTTAACCATCTGCTTTATCTTCTTTTTTCCATCCTTTGTGAAAAAACCTACATATTGGAATTCAAAACCACTTATTTCGATTAGATTGATGTATCACTATGGTAATGGTGCAACAATAAACAGCATGATATCAAAAATAATGTGCGATACAATCACCAATGGCATACTTTTTTTCCAAAAATATAAGACACCCCATATGAGTCCGGATAGGAAGGCTGCAAAAATGAGTAACAATGATCCAGAATAGATATGGGCTGAGCCATAAAGGAATGCCCCTATCAGAATGCCAGGTATTGGTTTAAGGGAATGAAGCAGCCTTTTCTGTACAAATCCTCTCCAGAAAATTTCCTCTCCAGGCGCAGCTACAAATACTAAAGATAAATATTGCCAAAATAATGAAGGGGCAAACCATTTATATAAACGACTAATCTCTTTATGAAATGAAAAGTCAATGAACTGAAGGAGATGGTATCCAGCCCAAAATATAAAATACAAAAGTAATCCGGTAATAACCCCCCAGCCAATTGAACGGGGGATAGAAAGTTGATCATCCATCTCTCCTTTTAACATGGTGAAAATAATGAGGCCAAGGATGGACCCGGAAAAAATATACCAAAAAATAGATTTGTCATTGAACGAAAAATAAAGAAGAACGTGTGCAAGTATCAACCCGGTTAATAGTTTCGAGTCACAAATTAGTTTCTTCATTTTTCTAAAGCTCCTTTATGAATTAAGATGTCTCGGATTATTTAGAGTAATTTTCATGTACATTTTAACCGATTGCTTAAATAAGAATATCAAAAAATGAAAAAAATAGCATTGAAAGGAGTGAAGAAAATGAGTAAATCAAAAAGGCAAAGAGAGAGGGAACAGACAATTAGAAAGCAAGATCAAAAACCGCATGGTAAAGTTAAATCGTTTAAAGAATTAGCAGAGGATACTCAAGTTGAGTAAAAATGAAGGGGCTGTCCGGAAAGTGGTATTTCAGCCGAAATCTTTATAAAAGCAAAACCCAAGAATGCTGTTAAATCAACATTTTTGGGTTTTTAATTTGGGTTCATTTTTCTCTTAAATGGACTTTTTAGACAGCCCCTTCTTATAAAAGTAAGTTTTAAGCTCGTTTATTTGAAAGCGTTATCTTTTATGATTTTATAATTTTTGTGATTGACTACAGTTCTTTGTTCTAACTCTAAATCACGATAATTATCCATATATGTTAAATCAACTATCACGGAATTTTCATTCACTTTCTCTACTATTCCTTGCAGGCCACCGCGGAATTCAATAATATTTCCTACCTCTGCTTTTTTCAATTAGCCTCTCTCCTTTATAAAAAAAACTTTTAAACTATTTAAATAACAGTTTGCACCATTTTTCCCAATTCGTAAAGGATTTTGGTGAAAATATTGACACCGTTTTCACATATTAATATTATGAAGTTACCAAGTTAATGATTCAGCTTTTTTAAGATTTAGGTGGTTCACGCAAAGATTCAAACGATTGGATTATTTGTTGTGAATCATTTTTTCTTTTATGGCAGATTTCAATCAAAGTGGGTGAAGTGATGGAAAAGTTTATTTTATCCTTGGACCAAGGTACCACAAGCTCTAGAGCCATTCTTTTTAACCAAAAAGGTGAAGTCGTTCATACGGCACAAAAAGAATTTACTCAATTGTTCCCTAAACCAGGTTGGGTGGAACATAATGCAAATGAAATTTGGGGATCCATCCTTTCTGTTATTGTGAGTGTGCTTTCTGAATCAGGTACTAAACCAGAGCAAATTGCTGGGATTGGAATCACGAATCAAAGAGAAACAACAGTTGTATGGAATAAAGAAACAGGTGAACCGATCTATAATGCGATTGTTTGGCAATCGAGACAAACAAACGAAATCTGTGAAGAACTTAAAAACAAAGGTTATGATGACATTTTCCGTGAAAAGACAGGTTTGCTTATTGATGCTTATTTTTCAGGAACAAAAGTAAAATGGATTTTGGATCATGTAACAGGAGCACGTGAAATGGCCGAGGAAGGCAAATTATTGTTTGGTACCATTGATTCATGGCTAGTTTGGAAGCTTTCCGGCGGGAAGGCACATGTAACCGATTATTCTAATGCATCTCGTACTTTAATGTTTAATATTTTTGATCTCAAATGGGATGATGATTTATTAGAGATTTTAGATATTCCTAAAGCAATGCTTCCAGAAGTCCATCCTTCATCTGAAATATACGCCAAGACTATTGATTCTCTATTTTTTGGTAAAGAAATTCCGATTGCGGGAATTGCTGGAGACCAGCAGGCAGCATTATTCGGTCAAGCATGTTTTGAAGAGGGTATGGCAAAAAATACCTATGGGACAGGTTGCTTCATGTTAATGAATACAGGAGCAAAAGTAGTTCGGTCAAAACATGGTTTGTTAACTACGATTGCGTGGGGCTTGGATGGCAAAATAGAATATGCACTAGAAGGCAGTATCTTTGTAGCAGGTTCGGCAATTCAATGGCTACGTGATGGATTAAGAATGTTTAAAGAGGCAAAGGATAGTGAAGATTATGCCATTAAGGTAGCCTCTACGGACGGTGTATACGTTGTTCCTGCATTTGTTGGTTTAGGTGCTCCTTATTGGGATAGTGATGTCCGTGGCGCAGTTTTTGGGTTGACCCGTGGAACAACTAAGGAGCATTTTGTCCGTGCCACACTTGAGTCACTTGCTTATCAAACACGGGATGTATTATCCGCTATGGAAGCCGATTCAAAGATTCAATTGAAAACACTTCGTGTCGATGGTGGGGCAGTAAAAAATAATTTCTTAATGAAGTTCCAGAGTGATATTTTAAATGTTCCAGTTGAAAGGCCAATTGTAAATGAAACTACGGCGCTCGGGGCAGCCTATTTGGCGGGACTTGCAGTAGGATTCTGGAACAGCCAGGAAGAAATTTCAAAACTGTGGAAGATTGACAAACGGTTTGACCCTAAGATGGCTGAAGAGGAACGAGATTCCTTGTATGAAGGGTGGAAGAAAGCGGTAATGGCAGCTAAGGCTTTTAAATAACGTATAAGAAAATAAAGTAGAATAGTTAAAATTTCAAATAAATTCATATTGGCTGGAGAATAAGTTGAGACCACAAAACATTATCGGGTTCAATGATGTTTTTGTTGGTCTCTTTTTATTTCTTATCGCCGTCAAACAGCATATTAAATAATATAGGAGGAATTTGGGATGCATTTTTCCAATCTGAATCGAAAAGAAATTGTAAATACATTAAAAAACGGATATTTTGATGTATTAGTTATAGGTGGAGGGATAACTGGTGCGGGAATCGCCTTGGATGCTGCTGCTAGGGGTATGAAAACGGCTCTTGTAGAAATGCAGGACTTCGCTGCTGGGACATCAAGCCGGTCAACAAAATTAGTGCATGGGGGACTTCGTTATCTAAAAAATTTTGAAGTAAAAATGGTTGCTGAAGTTGGAAAAGAAAGGGCGATTGTTTATGAAAACGGTCCACATGTTACTACGCCTGAATGGATGCTCTTGCCTTTGCATAAAGGGGGGGCCCTCGGGAAAATAAGTACTTCCATTGGTTTACTAGTCTATGATTTTCTTGCTGGGGTAAAGAAATCCGAGCGGCATATGATGTTATCGCCAGAGGAGACGATGGTTAAAGAACCGTTAATCAAAAAAGAAGGATTAATAGGTGGAGGCTATTATGTAGAATATCGGACAGATGATGCCAGATTAACAATTGAGGTAATGAAGGCTGCGTTTGAAATGGGGGCAATTGCCTGCAATTATTCGAAGGTTATAAAATTGCTCTATGAAAATGGTAAAGTTATTGGCGCGCAGATCGAGGATCAATTGTCTAAAGAAACATATGAAGTCCGATCCAAAAAAATTGTAAATGCTGCAGGTCCTTGGGTAGACAATATAAGGGAGCTGGACAGTTCAAGAAATGGAAAAACATTGAAGCTTTCAAAAGGTGTCCACCTGGTTATCGATCAGTCCCGATTCCCATTAAAACAGGCCATTTATTTTAATACTCCTGATGGTCGAATGATTTTTGCTATTCCGCGAGATGGAAAAACTTATGTTGGAACAACTGATACATTTTATAATGATGATGCCATAAATCCTAATATGACAATCGCTGACCGTATGTATATAATCAATGCCATTAATTTTATGTTTCCAGATGTAGAAATAATTGAAAATGATATTGAGTCTAGCTGGGCTGGAGTTCGTCCCCTAATATATGAAGAAGGGAAGGATCCATCTGATATTTCTCGAAAGGATGAAATCTGGGAGTCTAATTCAGGTTTGATTACAATCGCAGGCGGTAAATTGACTGGGTATCGAAAAATGGCTGAGCGGGTAGTTAATTTATTAGCAAATCAATTTGTTAAAGAAGAAGGGAGAACATTTCCTGCATGTGAAACGAAAGATATACCAATATCAGGAGGTAAGGTAGGGGGATCTGTTCATTTTCATTCCTTTGTTTCAAAAAAAGTGGTTAAAGGAGTAGAGCTTGGATTAACTCGAAAAGAAGCGGAAAATTTAGCAAAATTATATGGATCAAATATTGATATCGTTTATGAGCTATTAAAACAGAATTATGAAGATGCTACAAACTATAACCTTCCATTAGATTTATTTGCAAAACTTATCTATGCATTAGAACATGAAATGATTGCATTGCCACTCGATTTTTTTAACCGACGGACGAGTGCAATATTATTTGATATCCAATCCGTTCATAAGTGGAAAACGCAAATTGTTTCTTATATGGCTGACAAATTTCATTGGACTAAACTAGAAAAGGAAAAGTATTTTTCTTCAGTCGAAAGAGCCTTAAAAGCTGCAGTAATCCCTGTAGACCAACAAGAAGCATATCCACCTGATACCAATGGAAATGATTTATTCATATAATAAATAAACTATGGCTGTCTTTAAAGACAGTCTTGGTTTATTTTGGTTGAATTTTAAAGAAGTTGAATGATATTGACGTTTTTGTGAACGAAGAATAAAAAACATTTGATTGAAAATGAAGAAAATGCTATTCTACTTTTTGTATTGTTTTTTATTTCATTAATAGTAGATAAATAAAAGCCTTATGATTGTTTGCTTTTTGGGAAACATAAATTTTAGTACTTTAGTTAGTTAATGACTTTATTGACTAAACTAGCTATTTTGGATATTTTTAAAAAGCAAGCATTTAATTTTATTTACCTACTTTATCTATTAATAAAAGTTATAAAGGAGTATGATGAATAATGGCAGAAAAACAATTTAAGGTTATCGCAGATACTGGTATCCATGCAAGACCAGCTACACTATTAGTTCAAACAGCTAGCAGATTTGATTCTGAAATTAATTTGGAATATAAAGGTAAAACCGTTAATTTAAAATCTATTATGGGTGTTATGTCACTAGGAATTGGTAAAGGTGCAGACATCAAGATTACTGCTGAAGGTAGCGATGCAGCTGAAGCACTAAACAGCTTAGAAGAAACATTGAAAAAAGAAGGATTGGCTGAATAATGACTTTTTTAAATGGTATTGCTGCATCAAATGGTATTGCCATGGCAAAAGCTTATCGTTTGGTGGAACCAGATTTGAATTTTGAAAAGAAAATCGTTGAAGATTCAACGGCTGAGGTGGAGCGTTTCCGCCAAGCTATGGCAAAAGCTAAATCAGAACTTGAATTGATTCGTGAGCGTGCAGAACAAGAACTGGGAGCAGACAAGGCGGCTATATTCGAAGCACATCTCCTTGTGTTAAATGACCCAGAATTAAATACCCCGATTGAAGACAAAATTAAATCGGAAAATGTAAATGCTGAAGCAGCTCTTAAAGAAACTGCAGATATGTTCGTTACGATGTTTGAACAAATGGATAATGAATACATGAGAGAACGTGCTGCAGATATTCGTGACGTTACTAAGAGGGTTTTGGCTCATTTATTAGGTGTTCAATTGGCTAATCCGAGCATGATTTCTGAAGAAGTTATCATTGTTGCGGATGATTTAACTCCATCAGATACTGCACAATTGAATAAACAATATGTTAAAGGATTCACCACCAATATTGGGGGACGTACATCACATTCAGCTATTATGGCTCGTTCGATGGAAATCCCTGCGGTTGTAGGAACAAAAACAGCAACAGAAGAAATCAACAATGGCGATTTTGTGATTGTAGATGGATTAAAAGGTGAGGTACATATTAATCCAATCCCTGAACTTGTTGATCAATATAAGAAAGTTCATGAAGATTATGAAAAACAAAAATCTGAGTGGGCCAAGCTGGTAAATGAGCCAACGGTTTCTGCTGATGGTCATCATGTCGAGCTAGCCGCTAATATCGGTACTCCTAATGATTTAAAAGGTGTAATTGATAATGGCGGTGAAGGTATAGGACTGTATCGTACGGAATTCCTTTATATGGGTAGAGATCAGCTTCCTACTGAGGAAGAACAATTTGAAGCCTATAAAGCTGTATTAGAAGGAATGAATGGGAAACCAGTAGTTGTGCGGACATTAGATATTGGTGGTGACAAAGAACTACCTTATCTGCAACTGCCTAAAGAGCTAAATCCATTCTTAGGCTTCCGTGCTATCCGTCTATGCTTAGAAGAACAAGGAATATTCCGCACTCAACTCCGCGCTTTATTACGTGCAAGCATTTATGGGAATTTAAAAATTATGTTCCCTATGATTGCAACACTAAATGAATTTAGAGAAGCCAAATCCATTCTTGAAGAGGAAAAGCAAAAGCTAATTGCGGAAGGTCAGAAAGTGGCTGACAAGATTGAGCTTGGTATCATGGTTGAAATTCCATCAACAGCTGTGTTAGCCGACCAATTTGCGAAGGAAGTAGATTTCTTCAGTATTGGTACGAATGACTTAATTCAATATACGATGGCTGCCGACCGCATGAACCAACGTGTATCTTACCTATATCAACCATATAGTCCATCCATTCTTCGATTAGTGAAAATGGTCATTGATGCTGCACATGCAGAAGGAAAATGGGCTGGAATGTGCGGTGAGATGGCAGGGGATGAAACGGCTATTCCTGTTCTGTTAGGATTAGGGCTTGACGAATTCTCCATGAGTGCCACATCCATTTTGAAAGCTCGTTCACTTATTAAAGGTTTGAAAAAATCAGACATGGAACAGCTTGCACAAGAAGTATTGAATATGCAAACTACTGAACAAGTGGTTGAAGCAATTAACAAAAGAATAAAATAATTTTATGACTAGGGACTGATTTTTCAGTCCCTAGTTTTTTTAGAATCTTCTAGAATGTCTAACGTAATTACAGTAGATGCGAGATACCTTCGCATTCCACCCTGCGATCAGTTCATATCGAATCGCTTCTAGCTCCTCATGTCTTTTTTGGTTGAAGGGCACAATAAGGAAGGTATCAGCAGGAAAAGCAGCACCACCGAAAGCGATAGCTTTTGGGAGGCTATACATACGTACCAATGGGCTTAGTACTTTTCTAATCAAAATCCAATGATTAATGTTAAAATAGAAAAAAATAGGAAGGGGAGAGAAGGTAATGTTAACACCTGAGAATACAGTAATTGGTTTCATTGGAACCGGGGTTATGGGAAAAAGTATGGCAGGTCATTTGTTGAAAGCTGGATATCCATTAATTGTTTATTCCCGTACGAAAGAAAAGGCAAAGGATTTGCTAGATCAGGGAGCCCAATGGGTGAACAATCCGAAAGAGGTTGCTGAAAAGTCATCCGTAATTTTTACTATGGTCGGTTACCCTTCAGACGTCGAAGAAGTGTATTTAGGATCTGAAGGTTTAATCGCACATGGAAAATCGGGTAGCTATTTTATTGATATGACTACATCTTCTCCATCACTAGCTGAAAAAATTTATGAAGAGGCAAAAAAGAAAGGAATTTATTCCATCGATGCACCTGTTTCGGGTGGAGATATTGGGGCTAGAGAAGCAAAACTTTCCATTATGGCTGGTGGAGATTTGGAGGCTTTTAACGTGGTTCGCCCTATGCTAGAGCTTTTAGGTACGAACATTGTGTATCAAGGAACTGCAGGGATGGGTCAACATACGAAAATGTGTAATCAAATTGCGATTGCATCCAATATGGTCGGTGTTTGTGAAGCCATTATTTATGCAGAAAAAGCAGGTCTAGATCCTGAAAATGTATTAAAAAGTATTTCAACAGGGGCTGCAGGTAGCTGGTCATTGAGCAATCTTGCTCCTCGGATGCTGGAAAAGAATTTTGAACCTGGTTTTTACATAAAACATTTTATCAAGGATATGAAAATTGCTTTAGATGAAGCGGAAAAAATGGGGATAGAATTACCTGGTTTAGCATTAGCGAAATCGTTATATGAGAAATTAGTAGAAATGGGAGAAGAAAACAGCGGGACACAGGCACTTTATAAGAATTGGAAAGAATAATATTGTTATGGCCATAACTGGTAAGAATAATTCCCTCCAAGATTCTTGAAACTATTAATGATCGTGTAAAGGGGGGATAGTTATGGCCAAAAGAACGAAGAAAAATGATCCTCAGCAGAAAAACAAAAAAGGATTTGATTCCGCTGTGATAAATGCTGAATTTGCCCACGAAATGGGTGCAACTGATACAAATAAAATTCGTCGTGATAAAGATAAAAAAGTAAATGCTGCAAAAAATAATGGGAAATATAAAGGGATGAATCCATAAGAAAAAATCCTCGCTGTTATTAAAATGTACCCTATAAGATGGACACTTTGAAAAAAGTCCTTCTTGTAGGGTACTTTTGTTTATAATGAGAAAAAAGATGTTGGAGTGGAACTAGAATGACGAAGAGACTATTAACGAAAAAAGAACAAGAACTACTAAAGAAGAATCCTTATGTAAAATCAGTTAGCGATAAGGCGATTACCTATACAGACGAATTTAAGCGTCATTTTATTGCGGAAAATGAAAAAGGAAAGCTGCCTAGAGAAATCTTCGAGGAAGCTGGTTTAAGTGAGGAATTAATCGGAATTGATCGTATTAAGACAGCTGGTAAACGTTGGCGTGCAGCCTATCGTAATGCAGAAATTGAAGGTTTAGAAGATACGCGTAAAACAAATTCAGGTCGCCCTTCTGACCGTGAATTGACCTTAGAAAAAAAGATTGCCCGCCTAGAAGCAAAAAACCAACTATTACGTGCAGAGAATGAATTACTAAAAAAGCTCGATCTACTCGAAAGGCAGGTGTTGAAGAAGAAATCACAATCGAAACGAAAG
>NZ_JAAFZF010000068.1:0-10675 GCF_010614825.1 Neobacillus sedimentimangrovi | reverse complement strand
TCTCGAGCTTGAAAGAGTACTATGACTTCTGCTGACTTCTGACTGCTCAGCTATCTATCACTAGATAGGTTACCAAGGTTACTTGGCGTGCCAGCCAGACCTCCCCGGGTAAGAGTGTAATCTTTCCTTCCATCCATCTGCTTCATTTACTCTGTATCACCTTCGGCAGAAAGGGCTTTGTTTTGTCATGCAAACTCACCCAGTGATACCTAGCCTCATATGAAGTTCGTGTTCCTCAGACCGGAAGTTTGCCGCTCGCTTCCTTCAGATTCCGCGTCACCACGGACACCCTTGCGTTAAGCTAACTGCTACTTCTGCCTTCGCAACTCGGGACTTTCACCCTATAGATTACACCCATGCCGGGCGCACATGAAAAAACCGACGGTATAAAATGACCGCCGTTTTTCTATGTAATGATTTGTTGAGCAATACTAAATCGTAATTATTGACTGCCTTCTTAAAAAAATAAGTGTTGGTGTATTGACTTAGGAAAAAACCGGCAAATGCTAAGCACTTGCCGGTAGATGAAGTTCTCATTATTTTTGGATAAACATTTGTGTCCAATGTTTCCCTGTTGGTTCATACCCTACCCCGATATGTGTAAAGTTAGGGTTGAGAATATTTTTACGATGTCCTTCACTGTTCATCCAAGCATTTACAACTTCCTGCGGTGTTCTTTGTCCTTGGGCAATATTTTCACCTGCAGATTTATACGTTACACCTTGGTCCCTCATCATATCAAACGGAGATCCATATGTTGGACTCGTATGAGAGAAGTAATTATTTTGCTGCATATCTTCTGATTTTTTTTGCGCCACACTATTTAATTTGGCATCGGCTTTTAAGGCAGGTAGACCATTTTTACGGCGCTGGGCATTCGTTAAATCAATTACCTGCTGGACGTACTGGCTAGCCGAGCCTGTTGGTGCTTTCGTTTCGGTTTGTTTTTCTGGTGCAGGTTGTGCTGCCTTTGATACCGCTGTCTGTCCTGACGGCACCTGTACTTTCGGTTGTTGTTCTCTTTGTTGGATCATACCAGTATATCCCTGTCCAGGATTTATACGGATAAATTGATACTTAGCATCCTGGATTAATACAGCCTTAGTATGCGGGTATTGATTGCTATTCATGCTTGTATGATAAGCAGAAATTAAATCATCATCATCATGGTCTCTTCTGTTTCTGTCTTTTTCATTATACAGATTTACATCCCAATCTGGTTCATTATTATTGTTATTCGTATAATCCTCGGTCAACAGTCCATTGTGGTCAATGAAATCATCCCTGCCATTTTGGACATTTAACATACCATTATCGCGGTTATCATTGTTTCCTACTCGATTATCGACATTATCATTGGCATTACAAGCCGCCAACCCTACTGTGATTAAGGCCGCGGCAATCACACTAACGGATCGTTTTATCAATGCCAATCCCCCCTTTTAAATTTGTGTTGCCTTTATATTTTTAATGATTTTCGTAAAAGTATTAATGGAAATAATCGACGATACTGAAAAAAAAAATCCACCGGGTACTACTCGGTGGACTAATGACTTATTTACCTTTTCATTTGGATCATGAATTTATAACGGTCAGCACGATAAACAGATTTTACAAATTCGACAGGGGTTCCATCCTTTAAAAATGTACTCCTTTGAATAAGCATGACTGGTGACCCATTTTTAATTTTTAGAAGCTTTGCTTCATTTTGGCTTGCTATTGAGGATTCAATCGTTTGCGAAGCATAATCAATCATTAAGTTTAAGTGCCCTTCTATATAGGCATACAAAGATTGCATGACAATTTGTTCAGTTAGACCTTTCACAAGATTGGCTGATATATAATTGGTTTCCAATGCCATTGGTACTCCATCTGCCAAGCGAATTCTTTTAATTTCGTAAACAGGGGCATACTCCGAAATTGACAATTGTGTTGCCACTTGATTAGATGCTGGAACAATCTCAAAATGAATTAATTCACTCCCCGGCTCCATCCCTCTTGCTTTCATATCCTCCGTAAAACTGGTCAATCCTTGAAGAGGCTGTTCAATTTTACGCTCCGCAACAAAAGTCCCCTTGCCTTGAAGACGATAAAGATAGCCTTCATTTACCAGCTGAGTAAAAGCTTGTCTAACTGTCATACGGCTTATTTTATATTTTTCAGCATATTCCCTTTCAGGTGGTAGAGCATCTCCTGGTTGCAGTTCTCCTGTTTCAATACATCCTTTGATTTGCTCAACAAGCTGAAAATAAATGGGGATGGGGGAATTTTTATTAATCATTTCTTAATACACCTTTCTGTCAAAAATCTGCCAATGAGCGGTCTTTATAACTGTTAAGAATGAATCTTAAGTCCAGCAACCGCTGCTTGATCTGCAATAATTGTAACATATGGATGATTTTTCAGAATAGATGCAGGAAAACTTTCTGTCACTTCCCCGTTCCAAAGCTTATGCATGGCATCATTTTTGGACTCACCGGAAACTAAGAGCAGTATTTCCTTACTCTTCATAATGGTGGCTATTCCCATAGTTATTGCTTTAGTAGGTACCTCTTCCTCGTTGTCAAAAAATCTTGCATTCGCTTTAATAGTAGACGGAGCTAAATCCACAACATGGGTATTAGACTCAAAGGATGTCCCAGGTTCATTAAACCCAATATGACCATTTTGACCAATTCCAAGTATTTGCAGGTCAACGCCGCCGTGTTGGGCAATTAATTGCTCATAACGTAGACACTCGGTTTGGATATCCTCCGCAACGCCGCTAGGAATAAAAGTATTGTTTTTATTTATATCAAGATGATTGAACAATTTTTCATTCATAAAGTAACGGTAGCTATTTGGATTATTGCCAGAAAGACCAATATATTCATCCAAATTAAATGTAGTTACCTCTTGATAGGAGGTTCCATTCTTTTGATGATCTTCAATTAAAATTTTATACGTCCCCACCGTTGTTCCTCCGGTTGCTAAACCAAGATTGATTCTTGGATGGTTCCTTACTTTTGCAATAATATATTCTGCCGCTTTTTGGCTCATTTCGTTATAATCTTTTACCTCAATTAATTTCATTTGATATCGTCCTCCTTATGAAAGGCCACTTCCCCTCGACAAATCGTCATAAAAATCTCCCTATTATGATCAAGAATGACGATGTCAGCATCTTTCCCTTTTGCGATGCTTCCCTTTCGGTCATAGATGTTTAACTGTTTGGCAGGATTCACAGAAGCCATTTGTATCGCATCCTCAATGGAACATCCTGTATAATTCAAAATGTTTTTGAAGGCTTGCCCTAATTTGAGAATACTACCAGCCAATGTCCCATCTTCTAGTACGGCTTTTCCATCTTTAACGGTAACTTCTTGTCCCCCTAGATCATATGTTCCATTTTTCAAGCATTTTGCCCTCATTGAGTCTGTAATTAAAATAAGGCCTTCACGTTGCTTTTGTTTATAAGCCAGCTTTACCATTTCAGGTCGAACATGCACTCCATCTGCTATAATTTCTGCCTTTAATTCATCATGTAAAAAGGCGGCTCCTACGACCCCCGGCTCTCGATGGTGCAGTCCTTTCATTTGATTAAATAGATGAGTCACATGATTAGCTCCTGCTTCAATTGCCTCAACAACTTGTTCGTATGTGGCATCTGAGTGTCCAATAGAAGCAATAATTCCGCTCTCTTTTAAATAGCGAACCATTTCCAATCCATTTGGCTGCTCCGGTGCTAGTGTCACCAACTTAATTGAATGGTTAGAAAGAGCCAGCCATTCCTTTAACAAAGATACATTTGGGTCAATGATATGATGAATGGGCTGTGCACCTGCTCTTTTCGCATTAACAAACGGACCTTCCAAATGAATACCTAAAACTTCTGCTTTTCCTTGGTCAGCCTGTGTTTTCATATATTCCCCAGCATTAATTAATGCTTTTTCAATTTCTTTTCGTTCTTGGGTCATGGTTGTGGCTAAAAAACTAGTTGTACCTTCTTTTGGAAGCGCACTTGCCATCGTATCCAATGCTTCCTTCGTTGCATCCATTGTGTCTGCTCCATTTACTCCATGAATGTGAACATCAATAAAACCAGGTACGGCAATATACCCATTTGGAACCTCGATAATTTGATAATCTTGGTCATTTTCAAGGTCAGATAGTACCCCGACCTCAATAATTTTTTTATTTTTCATTTTTATATATCCGTTTTCAATAAAACGGTCTTCCGAATAAATTTGAATATTCTTTATTAAAATAAGATTATCTTTTGGAATCATTTTTCGATACTTCCTTTCCAATGATACCTACATATTAGCATTGCAGTAATCTAGTTGTCTATACCAATTTACTTTATTATATATCAATTTAAATATAATCATTACCGTTTTTGTTACAAACAATCATATTTTTTTATTAGCAATTAAAATATTGGTATAGACATCTATAAATGTCTTGTGTATTATGTTAGTTGATAAGCGCTTTCAGATTGATTTATTTTTATTAAAGGAGAGAACACTTCTATGCTAGGATTTTTACAACGAATTGGTAAAGCACTTATGCTTCCTATCGCAGTGTTGCCGGCGGCAGGATTACTGCTTCGCTTTGGACAACCGGATTTATTAGATATTCCTTTTATTGCTAATGCGGGAAATGCTATTTTTGCAAATTTAGCGCTAATATTTGCGATTGGTGTCGCGATGGGGTTTGCTAAAGATAATAATGGTGCTGCTGCCTTATCGGGAGCTATCGGTTATTTAGTTTTAACAGAAGGTACAAAAGCTATTGATAAAAGTATCAATATGGGTGTTCTAGGAGGTATAATTACCGGTATTATTGCCGGAAGCTTATACAATCGCTATCGTGATGTCAAACTACCAGAATGGTTAGGATTCTTTAGTGGCAGACGTTTTGTTCCAATTGTCACTTCAGTTACTATGGTTATTATTGCTGGTGTTGCAGGATTTGTATGGCCTCCGATCCAAGATGCTATTAATGGGCTTGGAAATTGGATCATTGGTTTAGGGGCTATTGGTTCAGGTATATACGGATTTTTAAACCGACTACTTATTCCATTAGGTCTTCATCATGTGTTAAACAGCTTATTCTGGTTCCAATTTGGTGAATTTAATGGTCAAGAGGGAGACATTGCCCGCTTTTTTGCAGGTGATCCAAATGCAGGCGGTTTTATGACCGGTTTCTTCCCAATTATGATGTTTGGTCTCCCAGCAGCTGCCTTTGCAATTATTGCTGCAGCCAAACCTGAAAAAAGAAAAGCGGTTTCCGGTATGTTTATTGGATTAGCCTTAACTTCTTTTCTTACTGGGATTACCGAACCAATTGAGTTCTCATTCATGTTTATTGCCCCTCTATTATATGGGGTCCATGCCTTATTAACTGGATTATCGATGTGGGTCACCTCCATGCTTGGAATTAGAGACGGATTTACTTTTTCAGCAGGTGCCATTGACTATTTATTAAACTTTAATATTGCAGAAAAACCATTGCTTTTATTAGTAGTAGGACTAATTTATGGAGTCATTTATTTCGTTCTTTTCTATATATTAATTAAAGCCTTTAATTTAAAAACACCAGGTCGTGAAGACGAAGAAGAAACTATGGAAAACGCTCCTACATCGGATTCAACAAATATGAATAAACATGAAAAACTGGCTTATCACTTTATTAAGGATATTGGTGGTAAAGATAATATTTCAAATATCGATCATTGTGCGACTCGATTGCGTTTGTCGATTAAAGACATGGATAAAGTAAATGACGCAGATTTAAAGGCACATGGAGCAAAAGGTGTAATGAAATTAAATAAAACAAATTTACAAATCATTGTCGGAACCGAAGTAGAATTTGTGGCAGACGCTATGAAAAAATTGAATCCATCATCCGTTCATCCAGAGGAAACTATCGAAACAGTATCCACCCATCTACAGGGACTTCCGACCTTATCGGACAAAGAGTTCGTGATGCCTATTGAAGGGGAAATCATTGAGTTAAGTGAAGTGCCGGATCAAGTATTCTCACAAAAAATGATGGGAGATGGCTTTGGTATTATTCCAGCGAAAGGATCCGTTGTTTCACCTGTCGACGGTGAAATTATCAATATATTCCCAACCAAACATGCGATCGGAATTAAATCAAAGCAGGGTTATGAAATTCTTATTCACATTGGAATTGATACAGTCAATTTAAAGGGTGAAGGTTTCAAAGTTTTAGTCAATGAAGGAGACTTAGTCACTAAAGGACAAGAAATACTCACGTTTGATTTAGAGTTAATCAAAAAATCAGCTCCTTCGACAGTGACACCTATTATTTTTACTAATTTAACTAAGCTAAATATGAAAAAACATGGAAAAGCAACTCAAGGTCAAAGTGGAATCCTTTCCATTGAATAGAAAAAAGCGGCAGGTGAATGAAAGGCACCTGCCGTTTTTTATACCAATACTTCAGAATTCTCCTTATGAAAGAAAGTTTTCATGGCGTGGAAAACATCTGCTTTTTGTTTAAGAATATAGTAACGGAATCGCTCATCTTTGATATTCTTGTAAGCCGACATGAGGGTAGAATGGCGATTATACTGATTAACTTCACCATAGCCGAACATGTTAGACACTTTCATTAATTCTTCTACTAATTTCACACAACGCGCATTATCTGATGTAAGGTTATCTCCATCTGAGAAGTGAAACGGATAGATGTTAAATTTTCTTGGATTATATTTAGAATCTATAATTTCAAGTGCCTTCCGATAGGCCGATGAACAGATCGTTCCCCCACTTTCTCCTTTAGAAAAGAAGTCTTCTTCTGATACAATTTTTGCTTCTGTATGGTGGGCAATAAACTCAATATCCACTGTTTCATATTTCGTTCGCAAGAAACGCGTCATCCAGAAGAAAAAGCTTCTTGCCATATACTTTTCCCAAATCCCCATAGATCCACTTGTGTCCATCATCGCGATGACAACGGCTTTTGAATCGGGCTTTACAACTTCATTCCAAGTTTTGAATTTTAAATCTTCTTTAAAAATTGGATGAAATCCCGGTTTACCTCTCATGGCATTCCGTTTAAATGCCGCCATCATCGTTCTTTTCTTATCGATATTGCCCATTAACCCAGTATTTCGAATATCGTTAAATTCGATATTTTCAACCAGATGTTCCTGCTCCTCTTTTTTCTTTAAATTCGGAAGCTCTAATTGCTTAAATAAAGCTTCCTCTAGCTCCATTAAGGATACTTCAGCCTCAAAATAGTCTTCTCCTGCCTGATCACCGGCCCCTTGCCCTTTACCAGGGCCTTTCTGAGCACTGGATCCATCACGTGCCACTACATCACCGATTTGACTGTCACCATCACCTTGGCCCACATTTTTATTTTTGTCGTAATTATATCGAATTTTGTATTCATCCAAAGAACGTATCGGAATTTTTACCACATCTCGACCGTTAGACATTATAATGCTTTCTTCTGTAATTAAGTCGGGTAAATTATTTCGAATCGCCTCTTGGACTTTTTCTTGATGCCGCTGCTGGTCATCGTATCCTTTACGATGGAGGGACCAATCTTCTTTTGAAATTACAAACTGATGGTTATTGACAGACATTATAAACCCCTCCTTTTAACATTTTGTCATGAAAAATGCACATAATTTTTTTTTAATACATACAATATCGCGAATGGAAAAAATACGAATAAAGATGGATTACTTTATCCTATGCATATTCAAAGAATAATTTACAAATAATTTTGATAATTAGTTATCTGTCTATAAGGTTGGACAATCCTTTTTCATATTCTGAAAAAAATGCTAATGTCGTCTATCTAGAGCCTGATTAACTATTCTCCACAGAACAAGCTTTCCTACCCGAGAGTTGGTACACTTCACGTAAGGTTGCTGAAATCTTGCTACGCTTTACATTTTGAAAAAAACAGACCGGCAGAGTTTCCGCCAGTCTTATTTCCATTACCTATTCAATAAACTTCCTACATAACGCAATAATTCATTTGCTGAAGTGGAATTGTAGCCATATTCATCAATAAGTCGGGCTACTACCTCGTTAATCTTCTTTAGCTGTTGCTCATCCGGTGTTTTCGTGGATGTCGTAATCTTCACAACATCCTTTAGATCAGCAAACAGTTTCTTCTGAATTGCCTCTCGTAAGCGATCATGGGAATTATAATCAAAACGCTTGCCTTTTCTTGCATAGGCGGAAATACGGATAAGTATTTCTTCCCTAAATGCTTTTTTTGCATTTTCTGAGATGCCAATTTGTTCTTCAATCGAACGCATAAGCTTTTCATCCGGATTGATTTCTTCACCTGTTAAAGGATCGCGTAACTTGGCTTTGTTGCAATATGCCTCCACATTATCCAAATAATTGTCCATTAATGTTTTGGCAGATTCTTCATAAGAATATACGAATGCTTTTTGAACTTCTTTCTTCGCAATGTTATCATACTCTTTTCGAGCCAATGAGATAAAATTCAAATAACGTTCACGTAACTCTGGTGTAATTGACGGATGTTGGTCTAGCCCATCTTTAAGTGAGCGTAAGACATCCAATGCATTTATGGAAGGTACTCCCTTGCGTATAATCGTGGATGAAATCCGGTTAATGACATAGCGTGGGTCAATTCCGCTCATTCCTTCATCCGGATATTCTTTTTTCAATTCAGCGACGTCAGCGGAGTTGTATCCCTCCACATTTTCTCCGTCATACAAGCGCATCTTTTTAATGAGGTCAATATCAGCTTTTTTCGGTTCTTTCAAGCGCGTAAGAATGGTAAACATAGCTGCCACTCTAAGAGTGTGTGGAGCGATATGAACATCAGCAACATCACTTTCTCGGATCATTTTTTCATAGATTCGCTCTTCTTCTGACACTTTTAAGTTATACGGGATGGGCATAACGATAATCCTAGAGTGTAGCGCTTCGTTTTTCTTATTGGCAATAAAAGAACGATACTCTGTTTCATTTGTATGTGCTACGATCAGTTCGTCAGCACTAATAAGAGCAAACCTTCCAGCTTTAAAATTTCCTTCCTGTGTTAAGGATAATAAATGCCACAGGAATTTCTCATCACACTTTAACATCTCCTGGAACTCCATCATCCCCCGGTTCGCTTTGTTAAGTTCACCATCAAAACGATAAGCACGAGGGTCTGATTCGGAACCATATTCGGCAATGGTGGAAAAATCAATACTTCCTGTTAAATCAGCAATGTCCTGAGACTTAGGATCGGATGGGCTAAAGGTTCCAATCCCTACCCGCTTATCTTCCGAGAAGAAGATACGCTCAACCAGAACATCTTCAATTCTTCCACCATACTCCTCCTCCAAACGCATCATATTCAGAGGTGAAAGATTCCCTTCAATTCGAATACCGTATTCTTCATAAAAGTCTTGTCGCAAATGATGGGGAATTAAATGGAGTGGGTCCTCATGCATGGGGCATCCCTTAATTGCAAATACTGCGCCACGGTCTGTTAGTGAATATTTCTCTAACCCTCTTTTTAGCATAGTGACAAGGGTCGATTTCCCTCCGCTAACAGGACCCATCAGCAGTAATATCCGTTTTCGGACATCTAGTCTTTTGGCTGCTGGGTGAAAATACTCTTCGACCAGCCGCTCCAATGCTTCCTCTAAACCAAATAATTCATTACTAAAGAAATTATATTTCTTCGTTCCATTGACTTCTTCAATTCCCGCATCTTTGATCATATTATAGACACGAGAATGTGCGGACTGTGCAACCCAAGGCTTTTCTTTTAACAATTGTAAATAATCAGCGAATGTCCCTTCCCAACGAAGTTTCTCTTCTTCTTCACGGTATCTTTCAATTTTTTTTAAAATATCCATAAGGCCCTCCCCCTGTAGTTAATCAGAGACGATTAATATACTTTATGCACTTGAGCAATTGAACATGCATCCCGATGTTGGATTACTCTGTTTCTTTTGTAAAACTCAGTTTATTACGATGATTCAGATAAT
Source organism: Neobacillus sedimentimangrovi (assembly GCF_010614825.1). NCBI lineage: Bacteria > Bacillati > Bacillota > Bacilli > Caryophanales > Bacillaceae > Neobacillus > Neobacillus sedimentimangrovi. The sequence continues at coordinate 684 of NZ_JAAFZF010000068.1, read as the reverse complement.
AGAAGTGGATAACCGAATTTTTTCTTCTTACTCTTTTCATTTTGTTAACTTAGGCTATAATAAAACTATATGTGTATAAATGAAATTCAATAACAAGGGGGCAATACATAATGGGTACGTTCCTAATCCTTTTAGTTATGGTCGCATTTTTAGCAGCAATCTTCACTTCAGGATATAACGACAAACCAGGTTCTAATAAATAATTCAAAAGAAAAGCGGAAGCTCCCTGTTCAGCGGCGTATGGCTTGGAGGTTCTCCAATTGAGATAAAGGAAACACGATGAGCGAAGCGATTCGATGTTGACAATCGAAGGGCGAAGACCGAAAGACATTAGCCGCTAGGGGGCTGGAGCTAGACAATTCTCGAAGTTGAAAATATACTATCTTATCTCATAACAAAAGGGCTGCTAGATTGGCAGCCCTTTATATATCAATCATAAATCCCCTCTTTCCAACTCGTATTCGCTTGAATAATGCTGATGGTGGAAGCAGTCTCCTTACTTGCTTTTAAAAATCACTAAATGTGCTCAGCCTTTTTGAACTTCGTATTTCATTTATGGTTCTCCGTCAAATGTTGGGGTGGTAAAGAAATCAGGCCACCCCTATCCTATATGTAGACCCATTCCTTTATACTGATGTCTCAATAAGATTCTTGCTCGAAATCTCTTGAAGTTTTTATATCCAT
>NZ_JAAFZF010000067.1:0-11018 GCF_010614825.1 Neobacillus sedimentimangrovi | reverse complement strand
ACCGGGATGGACGCACCGCTGGTGTACCAGTTGTCTTGCCAAAGGCACCGCTGGGTAGCTATGTGCGGAAGGGATAAGTGCTGAAAGCATCTAAGCATGAAGCCCCCCTCAAGATGAGATTTCCCATGGCGTTAAGCTAGTAAGATCCCTGAAAGATGATCAGGTTGATAGGTCAGAGGTGGAAGCACGGTGACGTGTGGAGCTGACTGATACTAATCGATCGAGGACTTAACCAATTGAAAAAGTGATTGCATTCGCTTTTGGCGAACTCGTTCTTCCATACTTCTTCTGCATTATCTAGTTTTGAGGGAATGAAAAAATTTAAATTTCCTCTTGCAAAATATAAAAAAGGCATTATAATAAAAAAGTGTCGAATACATGGTCTGGTGGCAATAGCGAGAAGGTCACACCCGTTCTCATACCGAACACGGAAGTTAAGCTTCTCAGCGCCGATGGTAGTTGGGGCGAAAGCCCCTGTGAGAGTAGGACGCTGCCAGGCTTTCAATCATTCCGCAGTAGCTCAGTGGTAGAGCTATCGGCTGTTAACCGATCGGTCGCAGGTTCGAATCCTGCCTGCGGAGCCATTTTATTTTTAAAGAAATTTAGGTATGCTTCCATAGCTCAGCAGGTAGAGCACTTCCATGGTAAGGAAGAGGTCAGCGGTTCGAGCCCGCTTGGAAGCTTTTCTAATTAAATTATACGGCCCCTTGGTCAAGTGGTTAAGACACCGCCCTTTCACGGCGGTAACACGGGTTCGAATCCCGTAGGGGTCATCACTTTGGAGGATTAGCTCAGCTGGGAGAGCATCTGCCTTACAAGCAGAGGGTCGGCGGTTCGATCCCGTCATCCTCCACCATAATTATTTTCAATAAGATATATGCCGGCTTAGCTCAATTGGTAGAGCACGGCCGAATAAACATCTTGATTAAACTTCAGCATACTGACCGAGCTGCGGCTTGAAATAGCTTACTGAGGTCGGGATGACGAAAACAAAGTGCGTGTTGTAATTTAGTTTTTTAAACGAATAAAAACGCCGGCTTAGCTCAATTGGTAGAGCAACTGACTTGTAATCAGTAGGTTGGGGGTTCAAGTCCTCTAGCCGGCACTGTTTTCGGAGGGGTAGCGAAGTGGCTAAACGCGGCGGACTGTAAATCCGCTCCCTCAGGGTTCGGCGGTTCGAATCCGTCCCCCTCCACCACTTATATTTTTTAATAAGACGGATAGAATATTAAATGATTCAATATTGGGCTATAGCCAAGCGGTAAGGCAACGGACTTTGACTCCGTCATTCGTAGGTTCGAATCCTGCTAGCCCAGCCAAATGAAGTGAGCCATTAGCTCAGTTGGTAGAGCATCTGACTTTTAATCAGAGGGTCGAAGGTTCGAGTCCTTCATGGCTCATATATCAAACATTATGCCCCAGGATTATGAATCCTAGGGTTTTTACCTGTGATAATGCGGAAGTAGTTCAGTGGTAGAACACCACCTTGCCAAGGTGGGGGTCGCGGGTTCGAATCCCGTCTTCCGCTCCAAATAATGGGGCCTTAGCTCAGCTGGGAGAGCGCCTGCTTTGCACGCAGGAGGTCAGCGGTTCGATCCCGCTAGGCTCCACCATAACATAACACTACATATATACTAAATAAAAAGTTTTCAAGGGGTTATCCATTTCTGGATGCCCCTTTTTGTATATGATATAACATGATATATCATACTCTTGATCTTCTATTATCATTCTTCGAACAAATTAGCTGCCAATGCCCTATTTAACTTATTTCTCGCCGTATATATATACATAATTTTGTAGAGTTGAGTCATAGGTTTGAAAGCGGTTAAAATATATGTAAAGTACATATAGGAGGAACAACGATAATGAAAAAGAAACTATCAATAATTGGGATGCCTATGGACTTAGGACAAATGCGCCGGGGAGTGGATATGGGACCGAGTGCAATCCGATATGCCGGAATTAATGAAAGACTTAAGCCGCTTTTTGACGAAATACATGACTTAGGGGATATTGCGATTGGCAGACCAGAGGTTATTGTTGATCAAGAATCAAATCTTAGAAACTTAGATTTAGTTGCAGAAAAAAATGCCTTGCTTGCCGAAAAAGTAGATGAAGCAGTCCAAGCTGGATGGTTCCCATTAGTTCTTGGAGGTGACCATAGTATAGCAATCGGTACTTTAGCAGGTGTGGCTAAGCACTATAAAAATCTTGGCGTTATTTGGTATGATGCTCATGGTGATTTAAATACCGCTGAAACTAGCCCTTCTGGAAACATTCATGGAATGCCCTTAGCGGTTAGTCTTGGAATCGGGCATTCAAAATTAACTGAAATTGGAGGATATACACCAAAGATTAAACCAGAGAACGTTGTCATTATTGGTGCAAGATCACTAGATGAAGGTGAAAGAATTTTAATTAAAGAAAAGGGAATTAAAGTTTACACCATGCATGAAATTGACCGCATGGGAATGGCGAAGGTAATGGAAGAAACGATTGCCTACTTGAAGGAAAGAACGGATGGTGTACACCTTTCACTTGATTTAGATGGATTAGATCCAAGTGAGTGTCCAGGGGTTGGAACACCGGTAATAGGTGGTATTAGCTTCAGAGAAAGCCATTTGGCAATGGAAATGTTAGAAGAATCCAAAATTATTACTTCTGCAGAATTTGTTGAAGTAAATCCAATTTTAGATGAAAAAAATAAAACAGCATCTATAGCTGTTGGCTTGATGGCTTCCTTATTTGGAGAAAAACTCTTATAATAATCTAAAGCAGCTGCTCAATGCGGCTGTTTTTTTATAAGGTGTTTTTGCTCGATGATTATTCAACATAAAACACTTGGCTCTAATTATTTTATTAACAATTATTGCTAATTTATTGTTAAAATTATAGTTATTGAGAAAAAAACTTCGTCAAGAAATGAAACTTTTTTGTTAGCGATTCGTATTATCGTATAGTAGCATTGGAGCTGAGGAAACTTAAATGGAAGCAATAATAAAAAAAAGAATAAAACAAGTCATTAAAGGCGACCAAGATGCATTCGGAGAAATTATTGAAATATATAAAAACAGCGTCTACCAATTATGCTACAGAATGCTAGGAAATCGGCATGAAGCTGAAGATATGGCACAGGAGACGTTTATTCGAGCCTATGTAAATATAAAATCGTTTAACCAAGATCGGAAGTTTTCCACTTGGCTATTCCGAATTGCTACCAATCTTTGCATTGACCGAATACGGAAAAAGAAACCTGATTATTACTTGGATGCGGAAGTGGCTGGAACGGAAGGTTTAACGATGTATTCACAGCTTTCTTCTGAAACACAGTTGCCAGAAAAGGAGCTTGAGAGTTTGGAACTTCAAGAAACGGTACAAAAGGAAATTTTGAAACTCCCTGAAAAATACCGTTCAGCCATCATATTAAAGTACATTGAAGATCTTTCGTTAAATGAAATTAGTGAAATTTTAGACCTTCCGATTGGAACAGTCAAAACAAGAATTCACCGTGGACGGGAAGCTTTGAGACAACAATTAAGGTATGTGTGAATAAGAGGTGAATAGGAATGTGTCCAGAACATATTATAGAACTAATGCACGAATATTTGGACGAAGAAATTAGCCCTATTAAGGAAAAAGAACTTAGAGAACACCTCAAAAGCTGTAAAGAATGTGAAACCATTTTTCATGAATTGGAAAAATCTATTGCTTATGTTAAAAGCATTTCAAATTTACAAGCACCTGAACATTTCACTGCAAATGTGCTTGCTCGTCTACCAAAGGAAAAGAGGAAGGTATTGATGGGGCGCTGGCTGAAACAGCATCCATTCCTTGCTGCCGCATCCCTTTTTCTTGTATTAATGACAGGAAGTGTGCTTTCTACCTGGAATCAAGAGCGTGAATTCTCCGTATCCAAACAGGAAAATTTAGTTGTTAAAAACAATACAGTCATAGTTCCTGCAGGGGAAGTAGTTAAAGGCGATGTTATTGTTCGAAACGGGACATTGAAAATTGAAGGAGAAGTTCAGGGAGATGTCACAGTAATCAATGGGGAGCAATACCTTGCATCCGCTGGGCATGTGACGGGAGATATAGAGGAAATTAATGAAGTTTTTGATTGGATTTGGTATCACATAAAAAAGACGGCGAAAGAGGCTACAGAATGGATTGAAGGATCGGATGCCAAATAAATGACGAATCACTCAAGATTGAGTGGTTTGTTTTTTTTGCCTATCAACATATAATAGGTTAAAAGATATTTTATGTTATAATATATGAGTTGTCATTTCATTTTTTTAGCATACGTTACGGAGGAAAAACCATGCCGTTTGCCGATTGGACATTCTGGAAGTACATATCAAGTGTTGTTGATATTTTGGTTGTATGGTATGTCATTTATAAATTAATAAATCTAATAAGAGGGACAAAGGCAGTTCAGCTATTAAAAGGGATTCTTGTGATATTGATTGTTCGGGTAGCCAGTGATTTTTTTGGACTAACCACCTTGAGCTGGATGATGCAGCAAGTCATTACTTACGGATTTCTTGCAGTAATTATCATTTTTCAACCCGAATTGAGGCGGGCGCTTGAGCAATTAGGTAGAGGGAAGTTCTTCTCAAGAAGCACAGGTGTTGTTGATAATGAACAGGAAAAAACTGTGGAAGCTATTATTAAAGCTACAGATTATATGGCCAAACGCCGAATAGGTGCCTTGATTTCGATTGAAAGAGAAACAGGCATGAGTGATTACATTGAAACAGGAATTGCTTTGAACTCCCATATTTCATCTGAACTGTTGATTAATATTTTTATCCCAAACACTCCCTTACATGACGGAGCTGTTATTATTCAAAAAAACAATGTGGCAGCTGCAGCATGTTATTTGCCCTTATCTGAGAGTCCTTTTATTTCAAAGGAATTAGGAACGAGACATCGGGCAGCTTTGGGCATCAGCGAGGTAACAGATAGCATTACTGTAGTGGTTTCTGAAGAAACAGGAAATATTTCACTTACCAAAAATGGAGAGTTACATCGGGATATAAAGGTAGAAGGATTAAGAGAACTGCTTACTGATGAGCTTCTTAATCATAATAAACCGAAACAAGCTTCTTCAGCTCGTTGGAACTGGAGGGGAAAAAGCAATGGATAAATTAATGGATAATCCTTGGTTTATTAAGGGGCTTGCATTAGTTCTTGCTATACTACTGTATTCATCCATCGATCATCCGGGAAGGAAGTTAACAGAGTCTTATGTGCCAGGTGAGGAGTCAGAAGAAACCATTAAGGATTTTCCGGTGACGGCCTATTATGATACAGAAAACCTGGTGGTTTCAGGGATCCCAGACACAGTGGATATTACCATCAAAGGTCCAATTACACATGTTCAAACGGCTAAAGCTTTGAGAAACTTTGAAGTTGTTGCTGATTTGACTAATGTTAAGATTGGTAAGCAAAGGGTGAAGCTTGAGGTCAGGGATCTTTCTGATAAATTAAAGGCAGAAATCAAGCCAAAATCGGTAACTGTGACGATCCAGGAAAAAATAACAAAAGAGTTTCCTATAGAAGTGGAATTTAATGCAAATCAAGTGGAAGATGGTTTTTCTTCAGGAAAGCCTGTGGCTGAGCCTAAAAAAGTGAAAATAACTGGTGCAAAAAGTGAAATTGACCGAATTGTTTATGTCAAAGCCGTACTTGAAGTAAAAAATGTATTAAAAGAAACGATAACAAAAGAAGCACGTATTCAAGTTCTTGATAAAGACTTAAATAAATTGAATGTAGTTGTAGAACCTGAAACGGTTAAAGTAACCGTTCCAATTAAACAAAGTGTTAAAACTGTGCCCATTAATGTGGTAAAGAAGGGAAATCCGCCAGTTGGTGTTACGATTCAATCCATTGAGCTAGATCAGAATGAAGCAGTCATTACTGCAAGCGAGGAAGTGCTAAAAAAAACCGATAGCGTGAGAGTTGAGGTTGATGTTAGTAAAATTTCAGATAACACAACTCTCGAATTGCCAGTCATCATTTCTAACGGGATAACAAAAGTGACACCGCAAATGGTAAAGGCAACGGTCACGGTTTTAAAAGAGAAAGAGGAAGAGATAGAAGAAGAGAAAGAGGAAGAGAAAACAGTTTCAGGGATTCCAATCCAAATACAAGGGTTACCCCAGGAATTAAAAGCTCAGATTACAGACCCGGCAAATAAAAGGATTAATATAGTGGTGAACGGGCCGTCCAATGCAATCGATGAAATTGATCCTAATGACTTTCGGGTATATGTAGATTTATCGAATCTCCAAGAAGGAAGTCATCAAGTAAACATTCATGTGGAAGGTCCTCCAGATATTAAATGGGAGCCGGAGAAATCTTTAGCAAAAATCACGATAACAAATAATGCATAAAGAGCAGCAATATTTATGTTGAAGGAGCGAATCTAATTATGGGAAAATATTTTGGTACCGATGGTGTGCGCGGAGTTGCTAATACAGAATTAACACCGGAACTGGCTTTCAAGATAGGTCGATTTGGTGGCTATGTTTTAACCAAAAATCAAGCTCGTCCAAAAGTACTAATTGGACGTGATACACGAGTTTCTGGGCACATGCTTGAAGGAGCACTTGTTGCAGGTTTGCTTTCCATTGGAGCGGAAGTGATGCGACTTGGCGTTATTTCAACACCAGGAGTTGCATATTTGACGAAAGCCCTGGGAGCACAGGCTGGTGTCATGATATCTGCGTCTCATAATCCGGTAGCTGATAATGGAATTAAATTTTTTGGGCCGGATGGTTTTAAACTCTCGGACGAACAAGAGCAAGAGATTGAAGAATTAATGGATTTACCTGAGGACAAATTGCCACGACCAACCGGTGCGGATCTTGGGCAGGTAATGGATTACTTTGAAGGAGGTCAAAAATACCTTCAATATTTAAAAAATACTGTGGACGAAGATTTTTCCGGCATACATGTTGCACTTGATTGCGCGCATGGAGCCACATCTTCCTTAGCACCGCATTTATTTGCTGATTTAGATGCAGATTTAACGACAATGGGTGCATCTCCTAATGGATTAAATATAAATGATGGTGTCGGTTCAACCCATCCGGAGGCTCTTGCAAACTTAGTTAAGGAAAAAGGGGCAGATGTAGGTCTTGCTTTTGACGGTGATGGAGATCGTTTAATTGCGATTGATGAAAAAGGAAACATTGTGGACGGAGATCATATTTTATACATATGCGGAAAATATATGAAGGAACATGGGCGTTTGAAGCATAATACGATTGTCTCCACTGTCATGAGTAATCTTGGTTTTTATAAAGCGATTGAAAGCCAAGGTATTCAAAGTGTACCAACGGCGGTTGGCGATCGTTATGTCGTTGAGGAAATGAAGAAAAATGGCTTTAATCTTGGCGGTGAGCAATCAGGTCATATCATTTTCCTTGACTATAATACAACGGGTGACGGGTTATTAACTGGTCTTCAGTTAGTAAATATTATGAAAGCAACGAAAAAGAAACTTTCTGAATTAGCCGATGAACTTAAAAAATATCCTCAGAAGCTTGTAAATGTAAGAGTGACGGATAAGCATCAAGTGACAAATAATGAAAAGGTTAAAGAGGTTATTCAGCAAGTGGAAGCTGAAATGGAAGGAAACGGTCGAATTCTCGTTCGTCCTTCAGGAACAGAACCACTTGTCCGTGTTATGGCCGAGGCACCGACAGAGGAATTATGTGAGTCCTATGTAAACAGAATTGCTGCTGTAGTGGAGCAAGAAATGGGATTGAAAGACGAATAATCACAGTCTAAAGAAGCGGTTATTTATAACCGCTTCTATTTTTTATAAGATACTATCAGTTCGACTTCCGAGAATTGTCTAGCTCTAGTCTCCTAGCGGCTAATATCCCTCGGTCTGCTCCCTACGATAAGGCAACATTGAATGGCCTTCGTCTCTACGTGTTTTCTTTATCTCATGGAGGCCACCACAAGGAAGACTTCAATAGTATAAACATCGCACGACCGAAAGCGATAGCTTTTGGGAGGAGGCTATACGCTGCTGAACAGGGGGCTTTCGCTTTTCAAATTAGATAAAGAAAATATCTTTTTGACTTCGAGAATGGTCTAGCTCCAGCCCCCTAGCGGAAAGACACTTTCGGCCTCCGCCCTACGATAAGTCAACGTCGAATTGCCTTCGTTTCTTCGTGTTTCCTTTATCTCATGGAGGCCACTACAAGGAATACTTCAATAGCATAAACATCGCACGACCGAAAGCGATAGCTTTTGGGAGGAGGCTATACGCCGCTGAACAGGGGGCTTTCGCTTTTCTAATAACCAAATTGATAATGGTTGCATATATTAAGGTATATGTTTGTATTGTTGTAGTTAATTTTTCCATATCTATTGACGTACTCTTTCTATTCATGTAGTATTAACTTGCTTTAGTTTATTTTATTAAGCAATTTTTTTAGAAAGGAGGGCAGTAGGTAGGTAGTTTTTTTAAAAGCGCCTGGACTAACCATCAGCGGTTTGGTTAGTTGACGAGGAGGAGGTTTATCGAGTTTTCGGCGGATACCTCCCGGTTGAGCGCACAACCGATAATTCCTTCTTTAAAACACAGGGGTAACTCTGTGCACAAAGGGAAGGATATGCGCATACTCAAATTAATGATTGAAACAGGTATTGAAAGATACCTAAAAAACGGAGATAAGGGGGCAAGTATGCCTCCATGGTTCTTGCCCCCTTTAGTAGGGAGGAACTAAAAAATGTGCGGAATAGTTGGTTATATTGGATATAACGATTCAAAAGAAATTTTATTAAAAGGTTTAGAAAAGCTTGAGTATAGAGGATACGATTCAGCAGGAATTGCTGTTAGAAACGAAGAAGGAATTCATGTTTTTAAAGAAAAAGGCCGTATAGCAGATTTGCGTAACATCGTGGATGAAAAGATTATTGCCCCTGTTGGGATCGGACATACACGCTGGGCAACACACGGTGTACCGAGCAGGGTTAATTCTCACCCACATCAAAGTGCATCTGGACGCTTTACTTTGGTTCACAATGGTGTGATTGAGAACTATGATCTGCTAAAGCGTGATTATTTGGCTGATGTAGCATTTGCAAGTGAAACGGATACAGAAGTAATTGTGCAGCTAGTTGAAAAATTTGTAAATAAAGGAATGGAAGTGTTAGAAGCATTCCGCAAAACACTGACACTCTTACATGGTTCTTATGCGATTGCTCTATTAGATGAACAAGACGCAGAAACAATTTATGTGGCGAAAAACAAAAGCCCGCTTCTAGTTGGTCTTGGAAAAGGATTTAATGTTGTGGCAAGTGACGCAATGGCGATGCTTCAAGTTACAAACCAATTCGTTGAACTAATGGATAAAGAAATTGTCATTGTGAAAACTGACAAAATTACTATTCAAACTCTAGAAGGGGAAATCATTAATCGCGAACCATATACTGCAGAACTTGACGCCAGTGATATTGAAAAGGGAACTTATCCTCATTACATGCTAAAGGAAATTGATGAGCAACCAGCTGTAATGCGTAAAATTATTCAAACCTATCAAAATGAGCAAGGCCAACTTGCTATTGATAGTGAAATTATCAACGCAGTAAAGAATTCAGACCGTATTTATATCATTGCTGCGGGTACCTCTTACCACGCTGGTCTAGTTGGAAAGCAACTAATTGAGAAAATGGCGAAAATTCCTGTGGAAGTTCATATTTCCAGCGAGTTTGGGTATAATATGCCACTTCTTTCTGAAAAACCATTGTTTATATTCATTTCACAAAGTGGTGAAACAGCAGACAGCCGTGCCGTTCTTGTACAAGTAAAAGAGATGGGCTATCCATCACTAACCATTACAAATGTACCTGGATCTACTCTGTCTCGTGAGGCAGATTATACATTATTATTACATGCTGGCCCTGAAATTGCAGTTGCCTCTACAAAGGCATACACCGCTCAGATTGCTGTGTTAGCAATTTTAGCAGAAGTAACAGCCAAAAGCCGTGGTATGGAAGTAGGCTTTGATTTAACGCAAGAGCTTGGCTTGGTGGCTAATGCGATGGATGTCCTTTGTGATTCTAAGGAATTGTTTGAGGTGATGGCGAGAGAATTCTTCGCTGTGACTCGTAATGCCTTCTTTATTGGTCGCGGCATTGATTTTTATGTTGGCCTAGAGGGTGCCTTAAAGCTGAAGGAAATTTCCTATATTCAAGCAGAAGGCTTTGCCGGAGGAGAATTAAAGCATGGAACGATTGCTTTAATTGAAGAAGGAACTCCTGTCATTGCACTTGCGACTCAGGAAAGCGTTAATTTAAGTATTCGAGGCAACGTGAAAGAGGTTGTTGCCCGCGGAGCAAATCCATGTATTATTTCCATGAAGGGTCTTAACATGGACGAAGATAGCTTCGTTATTCCTGAAGTACATGAATTATTAACACCACTTATCTCTGTCGTACCATTACAATTATTAGCTTACTATGCCGCATTACACCGTGGCTGCGACGTTGACAAACCACGCAACCTTGCGAAATCTGTCACCGTTGAATAATTAAGTGGAGTTTTATTAAATACTTTGTTAAAAGAAAATAAAGTTTGCATAATGAGAAAAATGTCCGCTTAAGAAGAAAAAAGTTTGCACAAAGTCTCGTGAGTGTATCCAGAGTATGGGTATATTTACGGGGCTTTTTTATGTCCGTTGTGGACTAACAAAGGTTTTTCATGAGGAACAAGGTTCCCCTTACGGGTAGGAAATTCCTGTAAAAGGTAAGTGCAAGGGGTGTTACGTCTCTCTGAATGAGAACAAATCCAATTAGGGAAGCGTACGTCCAGCAACGTGCAACACGCAACAAGCAAGGTCCTCGCCCATAAAAAAATAAATATTGAATCGGCTACACTTAACTGGACAATAAAAATAAGGTCAAGTAGACTAACCACCAAATTTGGGCATACTGCTTACTGTCATAAGAGATCCATTCTAGAAACTTTACGTGGAGAAGCGGGTATGCTA